>CAJOOU010000163.1 GCA_905236735.1 uncultured Eubacterium sp.
GGCAAACAACATAAAAAGGTCTTTACCCATACTGACAAAAAAGGAATGATTTTTTTAATGGTTTCGCCTAAAGTTTCGCTTGAAATATAAAAAACCCTTGATTTCTCAAGGGTTTCAGAGTGCCGGCTGTGGGACTTGAACCCACACGGTGTTGCCACCAACAGATTTTGAGTCTGCCTCGTCTGCCAATTCCGACAAGCCGGCATATGGGGCAATCCTGCCCCGAATCACACAAGTGATATACTAACATAAAACAAAACGGTTTTCAATATTTTTATACTTCATCAAACGGAATTTTGTCAAAAATATCAAAGCAGTCAAAGGTGGCGAAATAATCCTTCGGAGTTTCCGCCCTCCTTATAAGCTTATAGCTTCCGTCCTCTTTTAAAAGTATCTCTGCCGATTTGAGTTTGCCGTTGTAATTGTATCCCATAGCAAATCCATGTGCTCCCGCATCATGAATAAAGAGAATGTCTCCCATATCTATCTTAGGCAGCTTTCTGTCTATGGCAAACTTGTCATTATTCTCGCAAAGAGAACCTGTCACATCATAGGTGCAGTCTTCTTTGGCATCCTCTTTTCCCATAACGGTAATATGATGATATGCACCGTACATCGCCGGTCTCATCAGATTTACCGCGCAGGCATCAACACCTATATATTCCTTATAGGTATGCTTTTCATGTATGGCCGTTGTCACAAGGGCTCCGTAAGGTCCCATCATAAACCGTCCCATCTCCGTGTATATGGCCACATCACCGAGTCCTGCCGGTATGAGTATCTCCTCATATACCTTCCTTACACCCTCTCCGATAACTCTGATGTCGTTACCTTCCTGATCCGGTCTGTAAGGTATACCCACGCCTCCGGAAAGATTGATAAATTTAATATCACATCCGGTTTCCTTTTTAAGCTCTACAACCAGCTCAAAAAGCTGGGCCGCCAGTGTAGGATAATAATCGTTTGTCACTGTATTACTTGCAAGGAAGGAATGAATTCCGAATCTCTTAGCACCTTTTTCTTTAAGAATCTTAAATCCCTCAAAGAGCTGTTCTTTGGTAAACCCGTATTTTGCATCTCCGGGATTATCCATAATGCTGTTTGAAATACTGAAAAGTCCTCCCGGATTGTATCTGCAGCTGATTGTCTCGGGGATAGATCCGAGTGTCTCTTCGAGGCACTGAATATGTGTAAAGTCGTCCAGATTTATTGTTGCACCTATTTTATTTGCATAGGCAAATTCTTCAGGCGGGGTATCATTTGATGAAAACATAATTTCCTCACCCTTAAATCCCATCGCCTCTGACAGCATAAGTTCAGTCATTGACGAGCAGTCGGTTCCACATCCGTATTCTTTTAATATATTGATAAGGAAAGGGTTGGGGGTTGCCTTTACCGCAAAATACTCTCTGAATCCCTTGTTCCACGCAAATGCCTCTTTTACGGCCTTTGCATTTTCCCTTATTCCCTTCTCATCATAAAGATGAAAAGGTGTCGGATAATCCTTTATTATCTCCTCAAGCTTCTCCTTCGTTACAAACGGTCTCTTACTCATTTAATTCTTCCTCGTAATCTGTTAATTTCCCAAAAGCAGTTTTACTATAGTGTCGTTATATGTCAGTCCCTGCAACGCCGAAAGACTGGTCGCATCCGAAACTGCCGTATCCGTAAGTGTGCTGCCGTAATCCCCCGAAAGCAATAGGTCAGTCAGGGTTGAATCGTCATCATCATCCGAGCCGTTCATCAGTCCCAGCACACTGTCCATCATCTTCAGCTTAATCATCTGGGTATAATACGACTCCAGATCCTTTTCGGACTCACTTACCGCCGATGCAGCCGTCTCTGTAGTGCTTTCATCACTTCCCGCATGTACAATGGTAACCACATTGTCGGAATTTTTATACCTGAAGGTTGACTGCGCCTTTTCTGCAGACTTTGATGCCTCCGAAACATAATAAGACGATTCATATTCGTCATCTGGCACGCTTACACCTTCCTGCATATATGAAAGTACCTTTTTAACATAGTTCTGTGTCTCTGTAAAAGGCGGTATCCCGCCGTACTTTGCCACATTACCCGGTCCGGCATTATATGCTGCAAGAGTAAGTGACACATCACCGTCGTATTTTTTCAGGAGGTTGCTCAGATACTTTGCTCCTCCCATTATATTCTGTTCGGCATCATAGGCATCGGTTACCCCAAGTTCCTTTGCCGTTGCGGGCATAAGCTGCATAATGCCCATGGCTCCGGCCGACGAAGTGTCATTTGGATTAAAATTCGACTCAGCCTTTGCCACTGCCTCTAAAAGATTTACATCAATATCGTATTTGGCAGCAGCCTCTTCAAATATTTCACTCAAAGACTTTGTGCTTGATAAGGTATTCTGATATACGGTATCAAAATCATCAGTATTTGCAGCACTTACGCTACCTGCACTTGCTGATTTTAAATTATCCGAAACAGCTTCTACCGGTAATACGCTCATAAATGACCTCCCAAAAAAATCTATGCGTTAGCTCCGCAGCATTTTTTGTACTTCTTTCCGCTTCCGCACGGACATGGATCGTTTCTGCCTATCTTTTTGGGCTTTCTAACTGTTGTGGAATTCTTCTGCTCCTTATAGAGTCTCTTTCTTGTCTCTTCGTCATAAATATCATTCCACTGCTCCAGATTATAGAGCCAGTCAGCCTGAGCCGCTACCATGTTTTTATAGAGTTTCTCTTTATCAAAAGCAAGGGAAACAACCGTATCCTCTTCCATCTCTTCTATAGGATTCGGCTCTTTAAGAGAATCGTTTATACCATCAAGAAATCCTACCATTGCCATAAGTTCTATCTCGTATTTGTCAGCAAGTTCTTTAACCGTTCCCTTTACTTCCTCATCCGGATTTGCAAGAAGTTTTTCATAAACCGATTTTTCTTTTGCGAAATATCTTTCCCAGAATTTTGTAAGCTCGCCCTGATTTGCGTTTGTATCGTACGCAACATCTCTCCACTGCTGTAATAATGCCATACTAAACCTCTTTCTTTATGTTTTCTTTTATAAGTCTTTTAATGTTTCTGTATTCGAGTTCAATACCTTTAATCTCTTTTGATGCCTCATCAAGTTCTCCTCGTCTCAGCATTTCAACCACCGGATGAAATTTATGGTAAAACTTTACCATACCGAGATTACCGGCCACTCCCTTTAAGGCATGAGCCGCATTAAAAGCCGAAGCCGCATCTCCTTCTTCAAGATACCGCTTCATGGTGTCAAAATTTTCATCTTCCAGAAACTCCAGAATAAGACTGTCATAAAGATCTTCCATACCCATGAGTCTGTCAATACTTTCATAGACATCTATCCCGTTTTCTTTGAAAATCTGTTTGATTTCTACCTTCATTAAACACCTCTCAAATACCCTATAAGTATATCATAAGATTATTTGTTTGTAACCACATTATTTTAGTTTACTAAAATAAGCGCGCTATGCTATAATTATGATGAAATATAACTATTGTATGAATTATTGGTAAAATTAATGGATAGATCGCTAATATATCTCGGACCCAAAAGTACATTGTCCGATAACTATTATAAAATACTTACCGGCAGCTACA
>CAJOOU010000164.1 GCA_905236735.1 uncultured Eubacterium sp.
AATTTCGTTTTCCCACACAAATTATTTCTGATTATTTCTGACTATATCGGACTTTTTTGTGGTCATTTTGTGGTCAAACTCATTTTCGAGCCTCGGAACCCGCATAAACACTGGGTTTCTTAGTTCTGTGATTTGAGTGTCGGGAACAATAGTACATCCCTAATTGCCGCACTGTCAGTAAGTAGCATTACAAGTCTGTCTATGCCGTAGCCAATACCGCCCGTAGGTGGCATACCGATTTCAAGAGCGTTAAGGAAATCCTCATCAGTGTGCTGAGCTTCCTCATCACCGGCCTCTGCATTTGCATCCTGCTGAGCGAAACGCTCTCTCTGATCGATAGGATCGTTAAGCTCTGAATATGCATTACACATTTCCCATGTATTTATAAAGAGCTCGAATCTCTCTACCTTTGAAGGGTCCGAAGGTTTCTTCTTTGTAAGCGGTGAAATATCAAGCGGGTGATCCATAATAAAGGTAGGTTGAATAAGGTTTTTCTCGCAATACTCTTCAAAGAAGAGGTTGATAATATCACCTTTTCTATGATGTGCTTCATATTCTATATGATGTTCGTCAGCAAGTTTTCTTGCTGCATCATCTCCGTCAACAGTATCAAAATCTATGCCGGCATATTCCTTTATAGCCTCATTCATAGTAAGTCTCTTAAACGGCTTTCCGAGGTCTATTTCAGTTCCGCCATATGTTATCCTGGTGGAACCGCATACCTTCTCTGCGAGATAACGGAACATAGACTCTGTCAGTTCCATCATTCCCTCATAATCAGTATATGCCTGATAGAGTTCCATAAGTGTAAACTCAGGATTATGTCTGGTATCAACACCTTCGTTTCTATAAACACGGCCAATCTCGTAAACTCTCTCAAGTCCGCCGACTATAAGTCTCTTTAAATAAAGCTCGAGAGATATTCTGAGTTTTACATCCTCGTCAAGAGCATTATAATGAGTCTCAAACGGTCTGGCTGCAGCGCCTCCGGCATTTGAAACGAGGGTAGGTGTTTCCACCTCCATAAAGTCTCTTCCGTCAAGGAAGTTTCTGATTTCTTTAATGATCTGAGAACGCTTTACAAAGGTATTCTTCACTTCCGGATTCATTACAAGATCGACATATCTCTGGCGATATCTCTGATCTGTGTCCGTAAGTCCGTGGAATTTTTCCGGAAGAATCTGAAGGCTCTTTGTCAAAAGTATAATTTCATCCGCATGAATGGAAATTTCTCCGGTTTTTGTCCTGAAAAGATACCCCTTTACGCCATATATATCACCGATATCCGATTTTTTGAAATCAGCATAGGATTCTTCTCCGATAGAATCCCTTGCCACATACACCTGGATATCTCCCTGAAGGTCACGCAGATTACAGAATGACGCCTTACCCATAACGCGTTTAAACATCATACGGCCTGCAACAGACACCTTAATCGGAGATGCATCCATTATGGCGCGTCTCTCATTATAATCCGCATTTACCGCATCTTTTGCAGCCTGTTCATCCATTCCCTCTGTATTTACAGCCTCTCGTCCGTCAAGAAGTTTTGCCTCATGCTCTTCGTAGAGACCTTTTGCCTCTATGGAATGATGCGTCTGATCGTATTTTGTTATCTGAAATGGGTCCTTACCTGCTTCCTGAAGGTTTGCGAGCTTCTCCCTGCGAACCTTAAGCAGCTGATTTAAGTCCTGCTCTGCCACTATGTGCCTCCTTATTTATCTGCTTACTTCTAATATCTTGTACTGTGCATCACCTGCAGGTGTCTCAACATTAATGGACTCTCCTGCCTTTTTACCGATGAGCGCTTTACCAATCGGTGATTCATTGGAAATCTTTCCCTTGAGTGAGTTAGCCTCTGTAGAACCCACAATCTTATAGGTCACTTCCTCGTCAAACTCCACATCAAACAATTTCACCGTAGAACCAAGGTTAATCTTGTCCTTGTCGATCTCTTCCTCAAGAATTACTTCAGAATTCTTAAGAATTGCTTCGATTTCCTCAATGCGGGCCTCAATATCTCTCTGCTCATCTTTAGCGGCATCATACTCTGCATTCTCGGATAAATCTCCCTGCTCTCTTGCTTCCTTAATCTTCTGTGCAATCTCTTTTCTTCTTACAACTTTAAGATCTGTGAGCTCATTTTGAAGTGCCTCAAGACCTTCCGTCGTCATAAGTCTCTTTTCAGCCATTTCCCGTTTCCTCCAATTATATGGTTTATTTACTAAGCATGGCGAATTTTCGCCCTATATTAAGTCCTTAAAATTAATGAAGATTGCCGGCTCCAAAAAAGCTCCCGACAATCTTCGATATTATATAGCATTCCTTCGGTTATGTCAATGTTTATCAGTGATAAACACCCAGCATCCTCTCCAGTTCCTCAAAAGTCTCGCACTTATTTATCTCTCCCCTCATTCTTGCAGCCCCCGGATAACCGGTCATATACCAGCCTGTATGTTTTCTCATCTCTCTTATACCTATAAATTCTCCCTTACACTCAAGCTGCATTCGGCAATGACGCTTTATCATCGCAGCCAGCTCCTTTTTATCAGGTTTACCCAAATATTTCCCGCAAGTCTCGTAATCCACCATATCCTTAAATATCCACGGATTCCCCTGGGCAGCCCGTCCTATCATGACTGCATCACAGCCTGTCTCATTAAACATTCTCTCAGCATCCTCAGGGCTGCAGATATCTCCGTTTCCAATGACAGGCACGGACACGGCATCTTTTACTTTTGCTATCATCTCCCAGTCTGCCTCGCCGCTGTAATACTGCTCCCTTGTTCTCCCATGTACTGCTATTGCCGCCGCGCCTGCGTCCTCGAGACGCTTTGCCATCTCTACTGCATTAATATGCTCCCCATCAAATCCGATTCTTATCTTGGCAGTAACCGGCTTTTGTATGGCTTTGGAAATTTCTCTTACAATATCTGCCGCAAGATGCGGATCTTTCATAAGAGCAGAGCCCTCTCCATTATTTACCACCTTCGGCACCGGACAGCCCATATTAATATCAAGAAAAGAAAACGGCCTCTCCTCTATCTTTTTTGCCATCTCAGCCATAAGCGCCGGCTCGTTTCCAAACAGCTGCAATGATGCGGGCGCCTCATTCTCATCAATCGCCATGAGTTCGTCAGTCTTCCTGTTTCCATAAAATATGGCTTTGGCACTGACCATCTCCATACACACCATGGCTGCTCCCATTTCACTGCATAACACACGAAATGGCAGGTCGCTTACTCCTGCCATCGGTGCCAATATATATCTGTTTTTCAGTTCTATATTTCCTATGGAAAATGTCTTCATACTATCTGTGTTTCTTCTGTTTCTCATAGATAATCCTAAGACCATGCATTGTAAGTGCAGGATCATATATATCTATGGATTTGGTTTCCTCTTTTATTACCGCTCCGAGTCCGCCGGTTGCGACAGTTTTAATGTTCTTAATACCCGACTCTCTTTTTATCTCTTTTATTATGGCCTCAGTCTGACCTACCTGCCCGAATACGATACCTGCCTGCATGCTGGTAATCGTGTCCTTCGCAAGTATCGTTTTGGGCTTTTTGATTTCGATTTCCGGCAGTTTGGCAGCCGCATCCCACAGAGCCTGCGCCGAGGTCTGTATACCGGGCGCCGTAACGCCTCCCTCAAACGCTCCGTCTTCCGTAATAAGGTCATATGTCGTAGCCGTTCCAAAATCAATAACTATAACAGGTCCTTTGTATATCTCATACGCAGCCACCGCATCTACTATTCTGTCTGCCCCGACCTGCTTGGGATTATCGAAATTGAGTTTTATTCCTGTTTTTATACCCGGTTCAACCTGAATCGGCTGAATCTCGAAATATTTGATAAGTGCGCTGTTTAAAGAATACATTATTTTGGGTACAACGGATGCTACAATAATCGCATCTATATTCTTAGAATCCAGCTTATTTCTTTCGATAAGGTTGTGCATAAGCATACCATATTCATCCGATGTCCTCGGCAGCTTCGTTGTAATTCTGAAACTCGCCGTCATTTTATCACCGTCAAATACAGCGCAAGTAATATTTGTGTTTCCTACATCTATAGCCAATAACATATCTATTCCTCTACAAATTCCTCTCCAAGGAAAAATACCTTATAATACATTTCAAGCGATTCGAGAAGCTCTCTCTTTTCACTCTGATACTGTTTAACCTTTAATACGCTTCCAATCTCATCATATGAAAAATCTGCATCTGCTGCCTCGGTTTTAAAATAAAGGGTTCCATCCTCGGCAAATATCATCTCAAGCACACCTCCCACATCGGCGGTAAAAAGAGTACACATAATGCGAAGTTCATCTTTTACCTGCCCGGGCAGTCCCTGAAAATCGTCATTAAAATAATACTTTTCCTCATATGCGCTTGCGGCGCAGAGTACCACTTCGTCCTGATACATATTATGCTCCCAAAGTAGCCGCCATCACGGCCTTTATAGTATGCATTCTGTTTTCGGCCTCTTCGAAAACTCTTGATGCCGGTGACTCAAACACCTCATCTGTTACTTCCATCTCCGTAAGCCCGTATTTTTCGTAAATCTGCCTGCCGATTCCTGTATTTAAATCGTGGAACGACGGCAAACAATGAAGGAAGATACAATCTGCTGCCGCATTACCCATTACCTCCGATGTGACACGGTACGGCGAAAGATCTTTTATTCTTTCCTCCCATACCTCGTCCGGTTCACCCATTGATACCCATACATCAGTATAGATAATATTCGCTCCCTCAGTTGCTTTTTTCACATCCGGTTCAAATGAAAGAGTTGCACCTGACTCTCTGGCGTAACCCCTGCAGACTTCGATAAGTTCCTTATTGGGGAAATATTTTTCAGGTGCGCAGGCCACAAAATCAAGACCAAGCTTTGCACATCCTATCATAAGCGAGTTGCCCATGTTGTAGCGGGCATCACCCATATATACAAATTTAAGTCCCTCAAGGCGTCCAAATTCCTCTTTAATAGTAAGCATATCTGCAAGAATCTGTGTAGGATGATATTCGTTTGTCAGTCCGTTCCATACCGGCACTCCGGCATGTTTTGCAAGCTCTTCAACTATTTCCTGTCCAAAGCCTCTGTATTCTATACCATCAAACATACCACCAAGCACTCTCGCCGTATCTGCTATGCTTTCTTTTTTTCCAATCTGCGAACCTGACGGGTCAAGGTAAGTTGTGCCCATTCCAAGGTCGTGCGCTCCCACTTCAAAGGCACACCTTGTTCTTGTACTTGTTTTCTCAAAAATGAGGGCAACATTCTTACCCCTTAATGTATCCGTTAAAATTCCTCTTTTCTTTTTTTCCTTATAATCTGCCGCAAGGTCGATAAGATATCTTATTTCATCCGGAGTAAAATCCTTAAGCGTCAGAAAGTTTCTTCCCTTTAAATCCATAATCCTTAGTTTCTCCTATAAACCTAAATGCATCCGCCACATGACGGATGCATTTATTTTACTTCTATTCATAGGTTTTTGCAATCTTTTACTTTTTTACAGTCTCGGCAAGAGCTGCCACAGTGCCTGCAAGTCCCTGGATATCAGACGGAATTATCAGTTTTGTCGCCTGACCGTCAGCAGCCTTTGCAAACGCCTCAAGGCTCTTAAGTTTGATAACCGAATCATCTGCTCCGGCATCTTTTATCATACGAAGACCTTCTGCATTTGCCTGCTGTACTTTTAAGATGGCCTCTGCCTGACCTTCGGCCTCTTTAATGGTAGCCTCTCTCTTGGCTTCTGCACGAAGGATGGCTGACTCCTTCTCAGCCTCTGCATTAAGAATTGCTGATGCCTTATTACCCTCAGCAATAAGAATTGCCGACTTTTTCTCACCTTCCGCTCTTGTTACAGCCTCTCGTCTTTCACGCTCAGCCTTCATCTGACGCTCCATCGCATCCTGAATCTCCTGAGGCGGAATAATATTTTTAAGTTCAACTCTGTTTACCTTTATACCCCATGGGTCTGTTGCCACATCAAGGGTACTTCTCATCTTGGAGTTGATAACCTCTCGCGATGTAAGAGTCTCATCAAGCTCAAGATCACCGATAATGTTACGAAGAGTCGTTGCCGAGAGATTCTCTATTGCATTAAGCGGATTGTCCACACCGTATGCATAAAGTTTCGGATCTGTAATCTGGAAGAACACTACAGTATCTATTCTCATTGTTACATTATCTTTTGTGATAACCGGCTGCGGTGGGAAATCAGCAACCTGTTCTTTGAGGCTGACTCTTTTAGCAACCCTGTCTATAACCGGCACCTTGAAATGAAGTCCCACATCCCATGTGGCCTGATATCCGCCAAGTCTCTCTATAACGCAGGCATGTGCCTGTGGTACAATCTTAATACATGAAATAATCAAAATAAGTGCAATGACTATTAAAACAATTACTCCGTATCCCATTATTTTTGCTCCTCCTCTTTTCTTGAAACCATCAGTTTAACTCCCTCTATGGCATCTATTTTAATTTTAGTACCATAGGCAATTATTTCTTCATCATTTGTAGCTCTTGCTGACCACTCCATGCCCTGTACCGTAACCTTGCCTGTAGCTTTTAAATTATCAATTTCTTCAGTCACAAGAGCAGTCTGACCTACCAGACTTTCCGCATTTGTTTTTATGCGTCCCTTATTAAAATACTTTGTAGCAAGAGGTCTCGTAAATATCAGCAGCAATATTGATGCCGCAAAAAACAGAACAATCTGCAATATAAGTCCGGCACCAAGCATACCGGCAACAAAAGAAACCAGTGCGCCTCCGGCGAACCATATTGTGGTAAGCCCCATTGTTACAAGTTCAATAATAAGGAATATTACAAACAGAATAATCCAGGTCATGACTCCATATGTATCAAAGAATTCCATTATGAGCCTCCCTTCCCTTTTATTTATTAATATAATACTATTTTTTTATATATTGTACAATCACTTTCGCAAATATAATGTAAAATGCCGGAGCGCCAAACCGCACCCGGCATTTTATTTTGAAAGGATATATTTACCAAAACTCTATTAAATTCCAACCCATCATCTACAATGTACACCCATTGTCCACCACAAGCACCTGTCCCGTAACGGACTCAGACATATCACTCGCAAAAAACAAATATCTGAACAATTTATAGAAAAAAAGCACCGGCCTAAAAACCGGTGCTTTCCCCTTATTAATTAATAAAAAACATGATTACCTATTATAATACCTGACTTGCCACAGCTCTTACCCTGAAAATGAAGAAGTGTACCTATATTGGTTACTCCGCTAAGAGCCTCTTTTGCAGCCTTATAGCAGCTTGATGAAATATTGCCGCTTGCAAGTCTGCTGGCAAGTTTTCCACTTGATGCCGGTCCGAACTGACCACTCTGGTATATTACACCCCTAAGTGTATTGGGATATGAACTGCTGTTAATTCTGTTCACTACCACAGCTCCTACAGCGAGCTGTCCTTCGTATGATTCCCCGCCCGCCTCACAATAAATCAGTGCGGCAAGAAGCTTTACCTGCGAAGATGTTGCGGCATTTACGGGGGTAGCTGTTACGAATGTTGCCGATAAAGTCATAACAAAAACCATCATTACGGCTGCTACTCTCTTTACTGCCTTACTTTTAAGTGACATAAAAAATAACCTCCATGCTTCAAAAATCAATGCCATATTTTACATTTTTGAAGTATTTGTTTCGAAGTTTGTTACATATGTTACAAACTTATTACGATGGGTAGTATACCAAATTGTTACAATCCTGTCAACTTTTTATATTGATTTTTTTAATTTTTTATAACAAAAAACCGCGCAAAGGCTTATTTTACGCGGTTTTTGTATGTAACATTTTTGAAATATTTTTACAGATATGCGTTGAACATCATACCTGCATACTGGCTGGTAACATATGGAGCCGCCAGATTTTTACCCGGATTTTTATATTCAACAATCTTTTTATCAACAAAATCCATAGGATTAAGTGATGTCCTGCTGGAAAGATTTTCTATACTGTTTCTGAACTTTGAAAGTTTACTGTGAGTGTCGCTCCAGTTTTCCGGCTGTGCCGCATCAAGGAGTCTCTCCCTGTCTATTGAAACAGTATTGTCGTCATTTACATTAAGACCTATCGTTGCAAGATCCTCTTTATTATTCTTTGCAATATTACTTATTATATTGTATAGCTTCGTTGAAGGCGGCTCATCATTTGTATATTTTTCCGCCACCTTTACAAGTTCATTATATGCATCTGTAAGTGCCTTAACATTATCCGCTATAGCATCTACATCAGATTTAAATCCTATTGTTACAGGCTCGCCTTCCGGCGTCTCCTCAAGCAAATGCACCTCGAACACTTTATTAATGGTAAAGTTATTTGCCTGCGAAGTCCTTTCTTCTCCGTTAAGTGTAAAAAGAGAATTGGTCGCCTGCTGCTCAACATTGTTTAATCCGTATCTGGACATAAGCACTTCGGAATTATAGGTGTTGTCGGACGAAATATTAAAAAGCCTCTCTTCTCCCTGCGATACACCCGTACGGGTCGACTCCATCCTAAGTCCAACCTTGCCTTCTCCGTTGGATACAGTTTCAGCCTTTATGCCTATTCTTGAATTGTTAACAAGTCTTGAAAGTCTGTTCATGATGCCAAGGTTATTGTCCTCAGCGTGTACCGTAAACTGGAACTCAAATACGGTATTATTGGTCTCTACCTCAAAGGCAAAATCACCTGTCGGCAATCCCCTTTCATCTTCGGTCACATAATTACTCATATTAACCTGCGGCTCCGCAAGTTTTTTGACCTCCAATTCAAAGTTTGACACTGCCGGAGGCTCTTCGGATGTATCGTTATTATATGTCACATCAACTGCATCCGTATTACTTGAGGTCGCGATTTTCTGCCTGAAATCAAAAGCTTCATCTGTCGGATCTTCGGAAATTGATGAAAGCACACGAGAAATAGAAGTTGATGCCTCTTTCATATCGATGGCAAACTTTTGTGCAGATGTAGGATTAGTAATCTTGAAAATCGGGGATTCTTTATTAAGTTTTACAATGGAATTGTAGACATTGCGCAGCTCGCTCTTTTTATGCGTATCATATTGCGCTCCGGCGGTCTGCCCATAGGTCTGCAAAAAATAATTATATGCATTATCTATGGTAGCCAAAGAAACCCCTCCTTTCTTCCATGATATTGGGGCAGATAAATCCATTTACCTACTTTGACTATACTCCTTCATGTCAAAAAAGTCAATATTAAATTTAATTTTTTATTCATATCCTCTGAAGTTATACTGCCGCGCAGCCTACAACGCCAATACTCTTAGTGTTTTTCAACTCTCTATTAGATTACTTCTATTAACTCTATTGTAAAGTTAAGTTCTTTTCCGGCCATTTCATGATTTGCATCAAAAGTAATATTCTTTTCATCCTTGGCAATAACCTTTACCGGAACCGGTCTGCCATAAGGATCCTGTAAGTAAACCTGCTGGCCAACTGCGCATTCTTCTGCTCCCGGAAGGGCTGCCACCTCCATTGTAATGATTGCGGCTTCATCAGGCATCCCATAAGCTTCCTCGGGCATAAGATGAATATCAACCTTCTCGCCAACCTCCATATTGGCTACAGCTTTATCAA
>CAJOOU010000165.1 GCA_905236735.1 uncultured Eubacterium sp.
ATTTATGACCTCGATGCTTTTCTTCTGAGCCATTCGCACCGTCTGTCCGGTTCCGCTGCGGAAGTCATTGGGATTCCAATAGCTGATACAGCACACAGTGGCAAGTTCAACGAGCCGAGCATTCCGATCTTTCATACAACCGTTGTAGTATCTGTCTGATACATATTCCACGCTATCAGCAAGACCGAGGAGTTTGTCAAGCTCTGCTTTCTGTTCTGCTGTCCACTTCACGGTCTGGTTCTCTTTGGAGTAAGGCAGGATCAGGTGCAGCTTGACTTGCGGATACTTCTCACGCAGTTTCAGGGCGGTAAATGAAGCGAGGGAATCAAAGCCGTATGCACCGCCTGCATAGAAGGCTGTCACTCCTTGTGAGATTATTAGCTTCTCAAGGACAGCGTAGAGCTGTTTTGACAGAACCACCTTATCAGTCACGATCTTTCTATGTCCGGTAAAACAAGCCGATTTATACATAAAGCAACGCCTCCACTCACATTATATCATTAAATCTTTTGTATGTAAATGAAAAATTCGGTATATAGATGTAAATAGTTCGGCGTATGTGGATTAAAAAATCCGAACGAAAGCATTATAATAGTATTAGAGAATCGGCAAAGGAGTTGGAACAGAAATGGACTATGGTGCGAGATTAAGAAAAATGCGGAAATCTAAGAAATTCAGTATTTATAGACTCCATGAAATAACCGGTCTGTCACAAGGGCATATCAGTGAGCTGGAAAAAGGAAAAAACCAGCCTACCATTGAAACCTTACAGCGACTTCTTACCCCAATGGGCATTTCGCTCTCTGAGTTTTTCAATGAAAATGATGAAATCTCCTATCTCAATGAGCGAGAAAAGGAGCTTGTGGAAACATTCAGAGCTATGCCTGATGAGTCGGCAGAGTTGTATTTCCAGTTAGGAAAGAAGTTAAATCAGAAATAAAGATTATAACAAGAGGATTTTTGCGATAATTGTTAAAGTCCTCTTCATAATTTAATGGGATAATAATTGTATCGATTTATTCTATACTATATAATCGCACACTTCATAACCTTGACAGCAAGGAGGAAAAGTGCTATAATAAAGAAAATGAAGGACGTGATACCAATGGCTGATAAAGATACTGTCACGAAAGACTATATGCAGGACAGCGAGCATTTTGCGGATGCTTTCAATTATCTGCTCTATGGCGGCAGACAGGTCATAAAACCCGAACAGCTTAAGCCGCTTGATACTACATCTATCGTGTTGCCGTATGGTGAAGAAGGCAAGCCAGTTCCGATACAAAAATATCGTGATGTGCTTAAAATGGCAACAGCTATGGCAGATGATAGAGCCGCTTACCTTCTGCTCGGTATTGAAAACCAGTCGGATATTCACTATGCAATGCCGATACGGAATATGCTGTACGATGCAATACAGTATGTCAGTCAGGTCGATGAGATAGCTAAGGAGCATCGCAAGAGTAAGAAAATGCCTGAAACAAAGGCAGAGTATCTCTCAGGTTTCTATAAGGGTGATAAGATTTTACCCATTATCACTTTAACGCTATACTTTGGAGCTGACGAGTGGGATGCTCCGAGAGATCTGCATAGTATGCTATCGGCGGATGAGGATATACTAAGGTTTGTTGACAACTATCATCTTCATTTGATAGCCCCTGCTGAGATCAGGGACGTGGATTTTGCAAAATTCCATACTGAGCTGAGTCTTGCGTTAAAGTACGTTAAGTATTCCAAAGATAAGAAAAAGCTCAGAGAGATGATAAACGAAGATACGGCATTTAAGAGCGTTTCAAGAAAAACTGCTGATATGGTGAATGTCGTAACCAATTCAAATCTGCACTACAATGACGGAGAGGAGCGTGTTGATATGTGTGAAGCAATTGAAGGAATCAGAAGTGATGCAAGAGAAGAAGGCATCCTGGAAACACTCATCGGTCTTGTTAAGGACGGTATCCTGACAATAGCTGATGCTGCAAAGAGAGCCAACATGACTGTTCCCGAATTTGAAGAAAAAACAGGATTGAAAACTTAAATTAAACAGCCTTGTGCTTCTTAGAAGTGCAAGGCTGTTTTTTTATTGCTTAGAAAACAAGAGTGAATACCCTGCATTTTTTACACCTCAGTTGTTGAGGTAATTATCGCTTTTGGGATAAATCGACAATAAAGCAACTGATTTGAGAGGCAAAATTGTTCAGTCTCATAAAGTTTAGACGATTTTCTAAAAGTGAAATATTTGCGAAGCGAAAGTTGACTATATGGATAGAGGACCTCTACGCCTCACGGAAGGAGGCATATCCAATGGATGATGCATCAATCATTGAGTTGTTCCGTGAAAGAAATGAACAGG
>CAJOOU010000166.1 GCA_905236735.1 uncultured Eubacterium sp.
CAAAGCTTGTTCTCCATCATTCTCATTACTCTGTGAGTATCTTCTGTAGACCATGCCGGATTTCTCTGGATGTACTTATTGCAAAGCTCTGCTGTCTCAGGTGCGAAGAATGACTCTTCTGTAGGAAGTGATGCACAGATACCACCTGTAAGGTCAGCCATTGTCTCATACTCATGATAGATGTTATGACCTGCTAAGCGGCGGCCTGCATTTGTAAGGATTTCATCCGGTACCCACTGTCCTGAAGGGAACTCCTGAGCGCGGTATCCTGCAAGCTGACCTGCAGCATATACAAGCTCTGCTGTCTGGATGATATCGCAGAGTTTAGAACGAACATGTGACTCTTTAGCGATGTCGTTAACTTCTGCAACAAGAGCTGCCTGAGAAGCAATAACCTCAGAAACGGCTGTCTTACATCCTGTGTATGAATGTCTGTGATAGTGAGCGAACATAAGAGCAAGGTAACCTGCATAACGGCATACACCCTCATGGTCACGACCACACATAAATACTCTGTCGTATGGTACGAAGCAGTCATCAAAGATTGTAAGAGACTCAACATCACCGATCTTTGCGAACGGAGCGTCAAGATTAGTTCTCTTGTGATGCTGTCCCGGAAGAGCCATAAGCTTAACTCCGTCCCAGTCACCCGGAAGAGCAAATGCTACAGCATAGTCGCTGTCTTCTTCATCCATGAACTTAGTAGGATTAACAATGATTTCATCTACATAAGGTGCATTAGAGTTACAAATCTTTGCTCCTCTTACCTTAATACCCTTACACGGCTTACCGTCAACACCGATACCATCAACATCAGTTGCAATTACATGTACAAACTGATCCGGATCCGGCTGCTGGTGAGCTCTCTTGTATTTTTTATTTCTAGAGCCCTTAACATCTGTCTGAGCACAGTTAGCAACAAGGTCATACTCCTGAAGGTACTCAATGTACTTTTTAAGTCTCTGGTGATATTCTGTACCACATGCCTGGTCGCAGTCATAAGTTACTGAGTAAAGAGCATTGATAGCATCAGTACCCATACATCTCTGCATACATCCACCTACTCTGTGGCAGATAAGACGAGTCATAAGCTGCTTATTTAAAAGATCTTCTTTTGACTGGTTGATGTGTGTACATCTGTTGTGCTTCTTTCCGTTTCCGTCATCGATAACACAGACATCTGCGTATCTCGGATCGTTAGCTGTGTCATAGCACTGCTTCATAACATATGTACCGCCTACAATCCAGTCGGCAAGGTCTCTTTCTGCGCCCTGCTTACCGTTTGAACGGTCTACACATTTTCCGTGAAGATATACATTGGGTTTCATCTTGAGCAAACGCTCTTTGTACTGTTCATAAGTTCCAATTGCCATTGGTATGACCTCCTTTAAAATTTGGCTGTTAATCGCCTTATAGTAACCAATTAATCGGGCAAAGTATCCTTTATGGACATAAATACCCGTGTATTTATAATTATACATTGTCATTTTACGAATATCAACTTATTTTAAAAATTCATTAAAAAAACCGGAGCCTTTGCTCCGGTTTTACTATGAGGCCCTGCCAACGGCTTCAGCCAAAATATCGTTTAATGCGCTACCGCTGGATGAATGACATCTGACGACTTCCGCATCACCTGCCTCTGCAAGCGCACATCTGACCATTTTATGTGATACGGTGTTTGTGAAAAGAACCATAAGATCAGGATTTCCTATCTGGTTTTTCATCCCTGCCGGCATCTGTGTGAATACCTTTGCCTTACAGTTATAATTCTTGCATATCTTTTTATACTGGGCGACCATCCTGTCATGTCCGCCTATTATAACAACACTCATATTTTATCCTCCAACCCGTTTCCTTTAATATTTTATGCTTTTGCAGCAAGATCCTTCCCAAGCTGTCTGCATTTTTCGAGTCCGTCATCATCCGGAGTCTCGTTAATAATAAGTCCTTCATTATTGATTATAATAGCGCCGGCATTCTGCATTCTGTCAACCCAGTCTCTCATCCACTGTCCGTCGCCCCAGCCGTAAGAACCGAAAAGAGCAATGTTCTTGCCTGCTGCAAATTTTTCCACCTCGGAAACGAAGGGCTCCATCTCCATCTCTTCTATAACTTCATCCCCCATAGAAGGGCATCCGAGAGCAAAAGTCTTCTCTCCTGCAAGGTCTGATGCGTTTATGTCTCCGATGTGGGTTACCTTTGCATCAACTCCCGCGCTTTTAATCCCTTCACCTATGGCCTCCGCCATGCTTTCTGTGTTTCCTGTCTGTGACCAATATGCTACTGTCATTGTAAAAATCTCCTTTGTGTTAATATTTATACCGGTTCATAGGCCATAGTTATCCATCTCATGTCTGCCCCACCGGCAACAAGTCTCACAAGCTGTTCTCTGGCAAGATCAAACGACGCAAATAACTTCCTGCAATAATCCGCATCTCCATAAACTTTCCAGTAGCCGCTAAGCTTGTATCCGCGGCCTTTTTCTTCCACAAACCCCTTAACATCCTCCGGGGGATATCCGAGAAAAAGTCCCATCTCGTGCGGGAATTCTTCTCCTTTACAGATATGGGCCGCATATCTTTGCGAAAGTTTTTTCAGCATCATCGCAGGCGCAATATCGAAATAACCGTACTCACAAAGTTTGTCTTTGATTTCAGGGCTGCTTAGATATTTTTCAAGAGCACCTTTTCTGTACAAAAGAAAGGTGGCCTTATTACCTTTTACGCATAATAACCTGCACGCAATCGATGTACCTTTAAATATCGATACAAGCCTGACAATGTTACTCCTTTGAGTGATAAAGGTGTTTGACACCTTCTGTCCGGTAATAAGTGCAGCGCACTGATATGCCAGCTGCTTTTCCACTTCTTCCCTTCCGATTTTGGTTGTTAACTCAATTACCTGTTCCGACACCGTAAAACCCGCCTTGATATTATTGGTTAGATTAGTCTAACCGTTTAGCAATTTATATGCATCCAAGGTATGGCACGACCGAGGATGCATTCCAAAACAATCATTTTAGAGGTCAGTAAATGACTGCTTATTCTTACAATTGCTTTTTACATTGTTAGTATAGTCTAACTCGCGTTAGCTGTCAAGAACATTTGTTAAGTTTTTTTGAATATTATTTTCAAAACCTTTTTTCCTGTAAGAAAAGAAATGCTCTGTACCTAAGTACAGAGCATAAAGTCCCGCCCGGAGATTGCACCCCCGGCTGAGATATAATTAGTATACCTGAGCGTATGCATAGTATGGAGTAGACTTAATCGTCTTTCCTCCCACCTTTGTTACCGCTACGATTTTGAAATATTTTTTACTTGTAAATGAGATTGTTTTACCTTTAAACTTTGTTACCTTTAATGAAGTTGTTTTTACGGTGCCCACCTTTTTATATCCGCTGTCTTCTTTAGTCGAGCAGTATACTATGTACTTTGTTGCACCGGTAACCTTATACCACTTAAGTGTG
>CAJOOU010000167.1 GCA_905236735.1 uncultured Eubacterium sp.
CGTTTATAACCATACCATCATCAGTGGCTGTTATATCAGCTCCCATTTTCTTTAGATTTGTAACTGTTGTAAAGATGCGGTCGGATTCTTTGGCTTTGAGATCTGCTGCATCTTTTATTATGGTCTGTCCGTTGGCAAATGCAGCCATTACGGCGATAATAGGGATTTCATCTATTAAGGCAGGTATGATTTCACCTTCGATAACAGTGCCGTTTAGTGGCTGACTCTTTATGAAAAGGTCACATACCGGCTCTCCCGATATATTTTTTGGATCAAGATATACAATTTCGGCTCCCATCATTTCGCAAACCTTTAATATACCTGCGCGTGTGGGGTTGATTCCGACATTCCTAATGAGTATTTCGGAGCCGGGAATGATAAGTCCTGCCGCGATAAAATAGGCGGCCGATGATATGTCGCCCGGGACTGTAATTTTCTGACCTGTAAGCTTTGGCCCGGGCTTTATTGTTGCCGTTTTTTTATTTGAGGAGATTTCGGCTCCGAAGCCGTTTAACATCAGTTCTGTATGGTTTCTTGAAAGATATGGCTCTGTTACGGAAGTTTCACCTTCGGCATAAAGTCCTGCCAAAAGAATGCATGATTTAACCTGGGCTGATGCAATGGGAGCGCTGTAATGTATTCCTTTGAGTTTTGAAGGTGTTATTATAAGAGGAGCACAGTTGTTGTTGTTTTTGCTTTCTATTTTTGCTCCCATCATAGACAGGGGAGTGATAATCCGCTTCATTGGGCGTGAGTTTAAAGACTCATCTCCGGAAAGGGTGGAAGAGAAGCTTTGACCTGAAAGTATGCCGCTTATCAGCCTTGTTGTTGTACCGCTGTTGCCGGTTTCAAGAATATCAGAAGGAGATTTAAGTCCATAAAGTCCCTTGCCATATACATCGACATGACCGGTTTCCTTATCTGCGTTTATTTCTATCCCGAGTTTCTTAAAACATGATATGGTAGACATACAGTCAGCAGAAAGGAGACAGTCCGATATTTCTGTATGTCCCTCGGCAAGAGAGCCGAACATTACTGCTCTGTGCGATATAGATTTATCTGCGGGAACCTTTATTTCGCCGCTAAGTCGTTTTGCTTTACTTAATTCCATAACGGATACCGTCCTTTATTCCAGTTCATAAACCTTATAGTCAAATCTGTGCATAAGCTCTGTCGCGTCTTCAAGGGATTTGGCGTCGTAAAATTCTATTTCAAGAGCTCCTCTGTCGTATTCCCTGTTGTGTACGATACCTATGTTTTTGATGCTTATGCTGTTTACCGCAAGCCTTGTTGCGATTGTGGCTATCTCACCGGGTTCATCGGCAAGGTCGCAGTGAATACGGAAATCCTTTTCTATAAGACCGCCGGTGGAATTTGAGATTCCGCTGCGGTATTCCCTGGCCTGTGCAAAAAAATTTCTTATTTCACCGGTGTTGTCAGTGTCTATCTGTTTACGAATATATTTGAGCGAATTAATATATTCATCCAAGAGAGGCAGAACCTCGTCTTTGTTGCCCTTTGAAATTGCTGTCCACATATCCGGGTCGGAAGATGAAATCCTTGTGATATCTTTAAAGCCGCCGGCTGCTATTGATTTTAATACTTCTTTGTCGTCATCATCGTTTTTTACAAGGTTTACAAGGGCAGCAGAGATGATGTGTGGTACATGGCTTACACATGCCGTGGCAAAATCATGCTGTTTGCTTGTTAAGGTTATAGGTATCATATCAAGGGCAGAAATAAAACCGTTAAATGTATTTCTGACATCTTCTTTTACTTCATCTTCGGGCGTTATTATAAAGTAGACATTTTCAAACAAAAAAGCATTGGAGTTTTCGTAGCCTCCGTTTTCGAGACCGGCCATCGGATGTCCTCCGATAAACCTGTCCGACAGTCCCAGTGAGACGGCTTTCTGATGTACGGCTTTTTTCATACTGCCGGTATCGGATATGATACAATCGGAGTCTTTTGGAAGTATTGTTTTTAACTGCTCCAAAAGCTGACAGTTCACCGGCACCGGTGCGCAGAGGAAAATATAGTCACAGTCAGGGTAGTTTCCATCAAGCTTTGATGTATACATATCGATAATGCCTTCATTTTTGGCAGCAATAAGAGAGGCTTCATCGGTATCACAGGCGCAGACAGATATCTGTGGAAATTTTCTTTTTATTGTTTTGGCAAGCGAACCTCCAATAAGACCGAGGCCGGCAATGCCGATTTTCTTTACTTCTTTCATGATTATCTTCCTTTTAATTAGCTTTTTTAATTATAAATAAAAGAATATAACAAGTCAATACTGCAACGCTTTAAAGTGTGTTAGTGTTTTTGTAAACAATTCTGACAACTATAAACCAAGGTGTATTGATATAAATACAATATTTAATATCCTTGTATAATGTCTTTTGATTTGGTAATATAAAAATAACTTATTAAAAAACAAGAGGAGGGTATTTATTATGAAAGCATATGTAAACGGAAAAATCAGAAATGTCGCTGTCCTGGGCCATGGCAGCTGCGGAAAAACATCTCTTGTGGAGGCCATGGCGTTTGTAACGGGGATGACAACCAGGATGGGGAATATAACCGATGGTAATACCATAAGTGACTATGACAAGGAAGAGATAAAAAGGGGGTTTTCTATAAGCACATCGCTTATTCCAATCGAGTGGCAGGATACCAAAATAAATATTCTGGATACTCCGGGATATCCCGGTTTTGTCGGTGAAGTAGAAGAGGCTGTTGGTGCGGCTGATGCTGCCATTATTGTTGTATCAGGCAAAAACGGAGTAGAAGTCGGCACAAAGAAAGCCTGGAATCTGTGCGAAAAATATAATATCCCGAGAATATTCTATGTATCGGATATGGATATTGATGATGTATCCTTCAGACAGGTAGTGGAAGATTTGACAGAACTTTACGGCAAAAAGATTGCACCCTTCCATCTGCCTATACGTGAGAACGAAAAATTTGTCGGATATGTCAATGTTGTTTCAATGACAGGTAACAGATGGGATGACAAAGGTAATGTATCCGAATGCCCGATTCCGGATTATTCAATGGAAAATCTAAACAGCTACAGAGATACTCTTATGGAGGCGGTGGCCGAGACATCGGAGGAGTTTTTGGACAGATATTTTGCCGGGGAGGAGTTTTCTGAGACGGAGATACGCTCTGCTCTTAAAGTAAATATCGATGATTGCAGTATAGCACCGGTGACAATGGGTTCATCTATACTTGCACAGGGAGCATATACCCTGCTTGATGATATCGAGAAGTACTTCCCAAGCCCCAATATGAGGACGGTTGCGGGACTTAATGTGAAAACCAATGAGGTTTTCCAGGCAGATTATGATTTCTCGAAGGCAAAGAGTGCATATGTTTTCAAGTCGATAGTAGATCCGTTTATAGGAAAGTATTCTCTTATCAAAGTTAACTCCGGAGTACTTAAGACAGATGACCTTGTTTATAATACAAGGACGGAGAGTGAGTTTAAGGTTGGAAAGCTTTATGTGCTTTGCGGCAACAAACCTATAGAAGTATCGGAGCTTCAGGCGGGAGATATAGGAGCTTTGGCAAAACTTCCGGATACACTTACGGGAGATACTCTTGCAACAAAACAGACACCTGTGGTCTATGGTAAGACTGATATTTCAGTGCCATATCACTATATGAGATATGAGGCTAAAAACAAGGGTGATGAGGACAAGATTTCGCAGTCGCTTCAAAAGCTTGCCCAGGAGGATGTGACATTAAGACTTGTAAATGATTCGGCGAATCGTCAGTCGCTTATTTACGGTATGGGAGATATTCATCTCGATGTTACTGTATCTAAGCTCCTTGAAAGATACAAGACAGAGATAGTGCTTTCAAATCCTAAAGTGGCATATAAGGAGACCATTCTTAAGAATTCTGATGTAGAGGCCAAACATAAGAAACAGTCCGGCGGACATGGTCAGTACGGACATGTCAAGATGACATTCGAACCGTCCGGAAATTTGGAAGAACCATATGTGTTTGAACAGAGAGTAGTTGGAGGCTCGGTGCCGAAAAACTACTTCCCGGCAGTGGAAAAAGCTCTACAGGACTGCGTTCTGGCAGGACCTTTGGCCGGATATCCGGTGGTTGGTGTAAAGGCTGTATTGTATGACGGTTCATATCATCCGGTCGATTCTTCGGAAATGGCATTTAAGATAGCGGCTACTCAGGCATTTAAGGACGGATTTATGAAAGCTAATCCTGTGCTGCTTGAACCGATATTATCTCTTAAGGTGCTTGTTCCGGAGTCTTACACAGGAGATGTAATGGGTGATTTAAATAAGAGAAGGGGGCGTGTCTTGGGCATGAATCCTCAAAATGACGGTACAACGGAGATAGTTGCCGAAGTACCTCAGTCAGAAATATTTACCTATACTATGGATTTACGCTCAATGACAGGAGGAAACGGCTCATTCTCTTATGAATTCGCCAGATACGAACAGGCGCCGCACGATGTGCAGGAGAAAGAAGTGGAGAGAAGAAAGACCGAAGAAGAGTAAATGGAGATAAGTCAGATAAAATATTTTATGGCCATAGTTGAGCACGGTACATTCAGAAAAGCGGCTGAGCGTCTTTTTATAAGTCAGCCCGCACTTACAAAGTCCGTTAAAAAACTCGAAGATGAGCTTGGAACGCCGCTTTTTGAAAGGAAGGGGGTTCATATAGAACTCACACAGGCCGGCAAGATATTTGTGCCGTATTGCGGAAACATATTAAATATGCTTGATGGAGGAACAAAGGCCGTAAGAGAAGCGGTAGGACTCAAATACGGACATATATCCATAGCCGTATCCGCAGAGATTTTTATCAAAAATCTTATTTTTGATTTTCTTCAAAAAAATCAGGACGTGTCCATTTCGTGCCAGCTTATGTCTGTGGACGAAATGGTACACGGTCTTGAACAGGGAAGTCTGGATTTTGTCATATCCGAAAGACCGGTCACCGGAGAACTTATTGAGTGGAGAGAGCTTATCAGTGTGGGGCTTACGGCGCTTGTAAATAAAGATGACCCTCTGTCAAAGAGAAAAGAAATAAGCGTGGAAGAGCTTAAAGATAATTATTTTTGCATTGGTCATACAAGGTCTAATATCACAAGCCATGTTTTTTCGTTATGCCGGGAAGCGGGGTTTGAACCAAAGATCAGATATATAGGCTACGATCCCGATATGTCAGGGATGCTTTTAAATATGCCCGGAAGCGTTATAGTAAGCTCGGAGATAATAGATAAGAGCATTGTAAAGACCGATATTGGCGGAGAAAACAATTCAAAGCCCATACAAATTAAAGGCACTAAGGGAAAGGCGCTTGTCGGTATAGCTCAAAAACCGATCCATTACAGGTCTGAAGCCGCTGACAGATTTATGGATGAGATAATAAAATATTACAGCAATTTATAAAAAGAACCTTCGGGTTCTTTTTTTTTACGACATATTGCATTGATAACTTTTGGTTAAAAAAAATTATAAATAATGTAATTAGATTCATTATGGGATGAGTGTTATTATTTTATCAGAAATAAATTCGTTAGGAGGTACGAAATGAAGAAAAGACGCGTTCTTATCATGTACGCAACAATGACAAGAAACACGGAAAAAATAGCCGAAAGTTTCAGGGATACATTCGAAGCGTACAATTGGGATGTAACTTATCTGCGACTTAAGGGGAATCTTGACTGGGCTGCTCTTCAGGATGATCTTTATTTTGATGATTATGATGCCATCTGTCTCGGAAGTCCGATCGTAGGAGGTGCACCGCTTCAAATAGTGCAAAAACTCTTCAGTTTTGGGGGCGGCGGTGATCTCGAAAAGAGTGTGCAGAAAAAACTCGACGAAAACAAGACAGGTTCGGAAGCGGCAGAAGCTGCGGCACGGCCGGCAGGACCTATCTGGAGAAAAAACAGGGCGCCTTATGCCGGAGTATTAAACAAGTCCGACAGCTGGCCGCTCGGAATAGTTTTTTCCACATACGGCGGTGGTTTTTTCGGTACAAAGGAATGCATTCCGACATTGGAAATGCTTGCTCATTATTTGAGAAGCTATAATGTAAATATCATAGGAAAATTTTGCTGCGCCGGAAAAGAAACCGGACCTGCAGGCATACCGACCGGTGTAAAACCTCCGAAGGAGTTCAGACCGGGAAAAGATTTATCTTTGCTTGAACCGGCTGATGTTGAAGATGCAGTTATATATGAAATGGCTGACGGCACAAAAAAACCGGGTGGATATTTCTTCCACTATGACATGGAGTCTAAACCGGGTGAAAGAGAAATAAATAAAGCAAAATATTTCATTCAGGATTTTATAGAAGATTATTTTATGACATATGACGGAAATCCGAATGTTGCAATATCGGAACTTATTTCAATGTCATAAGAAGACATTATGATTTTTGGGCCTGATTTTATTGGGGAATATAGTCAGGCCTTGAAAAAGGTATTTTAAAAGGAGAAAAAATTATGGCATCTTTATTTTTACTGCTTATACCGCTTGCGTTTGTAATCTACACGGTATATAAGGGGCTTAACCCGACTATTTCAATGCTTATCGGCGCACTTTTGGTGTGCATTGTTGAAGGACTTGATCCCATGAAGGACATTATCGGTTCGCAGATGGAACCGAGCACCTATGTGACGGGTCTGCAGAGTGCCTGTTCTATGTTCTTTTTCGTATTTATTATGGCTAATCTTTTCGGTCAGGTATATATGTGGACCGGAGGAGCCAAATCCATTGCCAATGCGCTTACGGATCTTGTAGTCAGAAACTCAACCGGTTTTTCGGCAAAGATGAAAGCAATCTATGCGTTTATGGGAGTTGCGATCATCTTTGGATTCGGAGGACTTGATGCGTTTGTCTGTGTATTTACGCTTTTACCCATCGGACTTATGATGTTTGAAAAATACGATATACCCAGAAAACTTCTTCCGGCAACTCTTTTTGCGGGAGTTACGACTGCCGTATGCTGCCCGGGAACTCCGCTTACAAGCGGAAATATCCTTGCTTCGATGTTCCTTGGCACAAAGACAACTGCGGCTTTTGTGCCCGGTATAGTAGGTGTTATCGTTATATTTGCATTTGACGTGTGGTATCTTTACAGAGCCGTAAAGAAAGCCGAAAAAAACGGAGAGCATTTTGAAAGAGGCGGAGCAAATATGCCGCCTGAAAGAGATGATGAAAAACTTCCTCATCCGTTTCTTGCCCTTCTGCCGCTTCTTACGGTAGCTGTTTTAAATCTTGGATTCGGTATCAATGTTTCGGTGAGTCTTTTATGCGGAGTACTTGTAGCCTGCGTAGCTATGGCAAACAGTATCGTTACTCCCGAGTCAAAGGTAAAACCGTATCTTGAGCTCGGAAACAAGGGTATTGCGGCAGGAGCGATGACCTTTGTACCTATGGCTGTGCAGATGGCGCTTGCAACTCTTATTCAGGCTACAAACGGATACGGATTCCTTACTGAAATATTTACCAATATGGCCAATAAGACAAATGCAATAGTTGCATGGGCTACGAGTGCTTCTTTATCGGGATTTTTGGCAGGAAACGCCATAGCGGGTCTTCAGCTTTCCGCAGGAATATTTGCTCCTATAGCCGATCAGATAGGTCTGTCGCTTCCGGCAGCTCATCGTATAGGCTGCTTTGCTATATCAATTCTTGATACGATACCGATAAATGCAGCGGTAATCTCAGGTCTTATGACCTGCGGTCTTACACATAAAGAAGGTTATATGCCGATATTCAGGACAACAGTGCTTTACATATTCTTTGGAATGATCGCGGTGATCGCAATGTGCCTTCTTTTCCCCGGACTTGCTGTTTCATAAATACTTCCTACATATATTTTGATGCCCGGCGCATACGCAAAGATCAGATATCTTTTGTGATAGCCGGGCATAACATTTAAGAAAGAAGAGGAGATATCAAATGGGAAATTACGATAATTTACTTAAACCTATAGTTATAAGAGGCAAGGTTATAAAAAACAGAATGATTTCGGCCAACTCCCTGCCTCATTTTTTGCAGGGTCCGGAAACTTATCCGGCGGATGGAATAATAACTCATTATGTCAACAGAGCAAAATCCGGTGCAGGAATTGTTACCATGATGGGAATTAATGATTTTAATGAGGATAAGCACATGCCGATGAATACGGATGGCCCTCATTTTCCGGATTTTCATCTGTATGATTCGCAAAGCCAGAATTATCTTTTGCAGCTTGCCGACGCTATCCATTTTGAAGGCTCGATCGCCTGTATGGGCTTTTTTGTCGCAAGCAATAAATATCCTATTTTGAAAACCAAAGGCCCGATGGATGAGGGGCATCTTGAATTTAAGACCGTGGAATGTCCGATGGAGCCGCTGTTTGACCCGACTCCCGAAGATTATGATAATTATCACAAAGCGGCAAGAGATGCCGTAAGAAGATGTGATAAGGAGACCATGGACTGGGTAGCAGAGTCTTATGCGCAGCAGTGCAAAATACTTAAATTTTTAGGATTTGATATGGCTTCCATTCATATGTGTTACAGAACTCAGATAATGACAAAGTTTATGTCGCCTCTTACAAATGACAGGACGGATGAGTATGGCGGAAGTACGGAAAATCGATGCAGATTTGCATTAAATATATTAAAGAGAATTAGAGAAGAAGTCGGAAATGACTTTATAATTGAAATATTGATTTCGGCCGAGGAAGATAAGTATGGCGGATATACACTTGATGATAGCGTGGAATTTTTAAAGCTTGCATCTCCGTATGTCGATCTTGTGCAACTTAGGGCTTCGGATGCTGATGGCAATCATCCTACAAACTATGAACCCCTTGAAGTGCCTACTTTAGAGCAGGCATCTTATATTAAATCGAAAAATACGGGGGTTCTTATTACAACGGTGGGAGGTTGGCATAATCCGGATACCTGTGAAAAAGCACTTGCCGAAGGTAAACTTGATATGGTTTCAATGGCAAGAGCCTGGGTTTCGAATCCTGATTATGGAGAGATGATTTATGAAGATAAAACAGACGATATTGTACCATGCTTAAGATGTAATAAATGTCATGGAAGAGGTCCGAATGACCCATATGTTTCGGTTTGTTCGGTTAATCCCAAGATAGGTATTGAACATAGACTGGATGTACTTGTAAAAAAGCCGGGCTCTCCCCAAAAAGTTGCTGTGATAGGCGGCGGTCCGGCCGGGATGAAATGTGCGATTGATTTATGTGACAGAGGGCACAAGGTAACAATTTACGAAATGGATTCTCATCTTGGCGGTGCAATTTATCATTCTGATTTTGTTGATTTTAAATGGACTCTTAAAGAATTTAAAGATTTTCTGATTTATCAGGTTGGAAAAAGAGATATTGAGGTCAGACTTAATACCAAGGCTAATCCCGGTGATATAAAAAAAGAGGGTTATGACATTGTTATTTCCGCAATTGGGGCGGAACCATCCAAACCGCCTATTTTGGGAGTGGATGGAAATAATATATTTTTTGGCGCAGATTCCATGATTAACCCCGGCAAACTCGGCAAAGAAGTTGTCGTTATCGGTGGCGGAGAAGTGGGAGTTGAGTGTGGAATGAATCTTGCAAAAAAAGGACATAATGTTACTGTTCTTGAAATGAGAAATTCACTCGCAGCTGATTCTACAATAATGCATTTTAGATCCATGTTTAAAGAATATTGGGAATCTATTCCAAACTTTAAAGGTATATGTGGTGTAAATGTTAAGGAGATTAAAGAAGATGGCGTAAAATATGCTTGTGCAAACGGAAAAGAATGTTTTATAAAGGCTGATTCTGTAGTTCTTTCAACCGGTATGAGAGCAAAACAGACGGAAGCGTTAAGTTTCTATGGAACTGCAAGACGGTTTTATGCTATAGGTGACTGCACTAAGGCCGGCACAGTGCAAAAAGCTATGAGAGATGCTTTTGCTGTGGCATCACAAATCTAATCATTATAATTGAAATAGGAACCGGAGCGTCAGCTCCGGTTCCTATTTCAAATTTAAAAATACCTTAAGGAAGATGTGAAAGATAAAAGCCGAGACACTGCAGGTATAACCCTTGAACTTAAAACACTATTGTGATAAACTTAACAAGAATGCGGTCAAATGCCTGTCAGGTACTATATTAAGGCAGGTTTTAGATTATTGATAAATTAGGAGGGAAGCTTTATGGCTACACCATTTAATCACAGGGAAATTGAACAGAAATGGAGAAAAATCTGGGAAGAAAAGCCTGTAAATGTAAACGATGGTAAAAAAGAAAAATACTACTGTCTGGATATGTTTCCATATCCGTCTGGTAACGGACTTCATGTGGGACATTGGAGGGGATATGTTATTTCCGATGTATGGAGCCGTTATAAATTAATGCACAATTACTATGTTATACATCCCATGGGATGGGATGCGTTCGGACTTCCGGCGGAAAACTATGCTATTAAACACGGCGTACATCCTGCAATTTCCACAGCTGAAAATGTGAAAAATATAAAGAGACAGATAAATGAAATCGCTGCAATTTATGACTGGGATATGGAAGTAAATACAACAGATCCTGAGTTTTATAAGTGGACACAGTGGATTTTTGTTCAGATGTTTAAAAAAGGTCTCGCGTATGAAAAACAGATGCCGATTAACTGGTGTCCTTCATGTAAGACAGGTCTTGCAAACGAAGAGGTTGTAAACGGAAAATGCGAGAGATGCGGAAGCGATGTTACAAAGAAAAATCTTCGTCAGTGGATGCTCAAGATTACCGAGTATGCCGAAGACCTTTTAAGCGACCTTGATACTCTTGACTGGCCGGAAAAAGTTAAAAAGATGCAGACTGACTGGATAGGAAAGAGCTATGGTGCAGAGGTTGATTTTAAAATCGACGGAAGAGAAGATACAATCACCGTATATACAACAAGACCTGATACGCTGCACGGTGCAACATTTATGGTACTTGCTCCTGAGCATGAACTTGCAAAAGAGCTTGCAACAGATGATAATAAGGATGCAGTTGAAAAATACATTTTTGATTCATCAATGAAGTCTAATGTAGACCGTCAGCAGGCTAAGGAAAAGACAGGTGTGTTTACGGGTAGTTATGCGGTAAATCCTATAAATGGAAAGAAGATTCCAATCTGGCTCTCGGATTATGTTCTTGCAGATTACGGCACAGGCGCAATTATGTGTGTGCCTGCTCATGATGACAGAGACTTTGAGTTCGCAAAGAAATTCGGACTTGATATTATACCGGTTATTTCCGAAGACGGCAGCGTGCCTGCAGAAATGACAGAGGCATATACAGGCGCCGGAAAGATGATAAATTCAGGAGAATGGAACGGAGAAGATTCTCTTAAGATGAAGGCTGAGGCTCCTCATATTGTTGAAAAGATGGGAGTGGGCAAAAAGACAGTAAACTACAAGCTTCGTGACTGGGTATTCTCGAGACAGAGATATTGGGGAGAACCGATTCCTATCATACATTGCCCTGACTGCGGATGCGTGCCGGTACCCGAAGACCAGCTCCCTGTACTTTTACCGGATGTTGAAAAATACGAACCTACAGGAACGGGTGAGTCTCCTCTTGCTGCGATTGACAGCTGGGTAAATACCACCTGCCCTGTATGCGGAAAACCGTCAAAAAGAGAGACAAACACCATGCCTCAGTGGGCAGGTTCATCATGGTATTTCCTCAGATATGTTGACAGCAAGAATAAAAACGAACTTGTATCTAAAGAAAAAGCAGACAAACTTCTTCCTGTTGATATGTACATAGGTGGTGTCGAGCATGCGGTGCTTCACCTCCTTTATGCCAGATTCTATACCAAGTTTTTAAATGATATAGGAGTAGTCGGATTCAGAGAGCCGTTTAAAAAACTCTTCAATCAGGGAATGGTTTGCGGAAGAGATAAGGATACAGGGGCTGCCACAAAGATGAGTAAGTCACTCGGAAATATTGTATCGCCTGATGATATGGTAAGGGATTACGGCTGCGACGCCTTAAGACTTTACGAGCTCTTTATAGGACCTCCGGAACTTGACTCAATCTGGGATGACAGAGGTATTGACGGTGTATACAGATTCCTTGCAAAGTTCTACAACCTTGCTGTTTCGGTTATTGAAAATCCGGGTCAGGAAACTGATGAGCTCATTAAACTCAGAAACAGACTTTGTTATGATATTACCACAAGACTTGAAAACTTTAGCTTAAATACCGTTGTATCCGGGTTTATGGAATATAACAATAAGCTTTCCGAGCTTTCAAGAAAGGGTGGAGTAGACAAAAAGACAATAGAGACTTATGTACTTCTTCTGGCACCGTTTGCTCCTCATGTGGCGGAAGAACTCTATCAGATGCTCGGACATGATACATCTGTGTTTAATGCAAAGTGGCCGGAGTATGATGAAAAATTCCTTACTGATGATACCATTGAAATTCCTGTTCAGATTAACGGAAAAACAAAAGGTACGGTTATGGTAGCCAAAGATGCTGACAAAGACAGCGTAATTGCAGCAGGTAAGGAAGCAATTGCAGATAAATTGACCGGTAATATTATTAAGGAAATATATGTACCGGGCAAGATTGTAAACATTGTAATGAAGTAAAAGGAAGATAAGATGGAAAAAATAAAAATGACAACACCTCTCGTTGAGATGGACGGGGATGAGATGACAAGGGTTTTATGGCAGATTATCAAAGACGAACTTATTTACCCCTTTGTTGATTTAAAATCCGAGTATTATGACCTTGGTCTTGTTTACAGAAATGAGACAAATGACCAGGTTACAAAGGATTCTGCAGAGGCTAC
>CAJOOU010000168.1 GCA_905236735.1 uncultured Eubacterium sp.
AATATAATCTGCCATTTTACGGGCAAAATCAAGACTTAATTTAACAGCTAAGTCTTCTGCGTCGGTGCGATCTAAGCCTTCGTACATTTTGATTATTTCAGGATCGACATTTATGCCGTTTACTTCATTGTCCATAAAACGGGCATTTTTTGCGCTCACTATCGGGATTATGCCTCCAAGTATGTATGCATCAAGGGTTTCATGAGCTTTTTTTAGGTTGTTTAGTGCATTTTCGGAAAGAACCGGCTGGGTTAAAAAGCCGATAATACCGTTTTTGATTTTTTCTTTGGCGAGCCTGAGCTGCACATCAAAGTTGTGAGCGTTTAAGTCAAGGGCTCCGAAAAGATGAAACGGAGAGGGCAGCTGGTTTTGACCAAGAGTATTAACAAAGGCGGCGAGTTTCCTTGAGTTAAACTGGAAAACGCTCTTTACCTCATCTCTTTCCGCTGTGGGGACGGGGTCTCCGGTCACCAGGAGAACATTTCTTATGCCCTCGGCATAAAGACCTAAAAGCAGTGCTTTTGTGGCGTTCAGGTTACGGTCGCGGCAGGTCATATGGGGGAGGGCATCAATATTTAGCTCGCGCCTTATTTTGCAGGCGAGAAGACTGGAATCCATTCGGGCACGCCCTATGGGGCAGTCAGCTATGGTAATAATATCGGCTCCGGCGTTTTTAAGAGACCATGCTCCGCTCATAAACCTGCTTAGCCCAACATCGCCTGGCGGGTCAAGTTCAACGGCAACTACCTTTTCACCGTGAAGAAGTTTATCCCAAAACAGACTTGCGGCCATTTCTTCGGAAGTCTGACTGATATCTGAATTTATGGCATGGGAAGGAGAGTTTACTCCTGATAAAAGCGCATCTTTTACGGCTTTTATGTGCTCGGGAGTAGTTCCGCAGCATCCGCCTAAAATTCCGGCTCCATAGCTACTCAGTGAGAGCAGCTGCTCGGCAAAATAGGCCGGATCTACATCATAAAGGCTTCTGTTTTGGATGATAACCGGGTATCCTGCATTGGGGGCAGCAAAAAATGTCACTTTGCTAATGTCGGTTTCTTTTATAAGAGAAAGCATATGACCGGGCGAGCATGTACAGTTAAAGCCGCAGACATCCACATTTTCGTCATCTGAAAGGGCGTCTATAATATCCGCAGCAAAAACTCCGTCTCTTGTAAATCCGTCTGCCATAACGGCAAAAGAGAGGATAACAAAAGCATCCGGGTTTTGCGCCTTTATATGAGCCGCAGCTTTGCGTGGGGCATCATAGTTTTCGAGAGTCTCGAATATGAAAGAGTCTGCTCCGAGGGAGAGAAATCTGTCGGCGATCCATATATATTCATCTGCCGGAGAGATGGTTTCGTTTACTACCGGAACCGGGCCTATATCACAGATTACCGGGATGTTTTCTCCGGCAGCCTCCTTTGCAATTCTGTATCCGGCATCAATTAGTTTCCGGCAAAGTTCATCATCGCCCTGCATATTAATACGGTTTATTGCGAAGGTATTTGTTTTAATGGCGTTGGCACCGGCTTTGATGTATTCACTGTGTATGGCGGAAATTACTTCCGGCTCGGAAAGGTTAGCATATTCACAGCCTCTGCCGACTGTATCGGTTTTGGAAGCATAGTAGGTTCCCATGCTTCCATCAAGAAGAAAAATGTTGTTTTGAAGTTTAGCTTTTATTTTGTTCATATTATCCCAATACTTCCTTTGCTATATCCACTGATGCTTTTGCATCTTTTGCATAATAATCCGCGCCTATTTCTTCAGCATAATCGGGTGTAAGCACAGCGCCGCCCACAAATATCTTGCAGTCAGCTCCGTTTTGATGAAGGGCTTCTATGGTGCGTTTCATTGACTCTACGGTTGTAGTCATAAGGGCTGAGAGACCTACAAGTTTAATGTCTTCTTCAAGAACCTTGTCGACAACCTTTTGTACCGGTACATCCCGTCCTAAGTCGATGACCTTATATCCGTAGTTTTCGAGTACAATCTTAACAATGTTTTTGCCGATATCGTGTATATCACCTTCGACGGTGGCGATAACAATTGTACCCTTCGATACGGACTCTCCGCCGCTTCGGGCAATTCGTGTTTTTATTATTTCAAATCCCTCGCAGGCTGCGTTTGCTGCATTTATCAGCTGGGGTAAAAAGATAGTGCCTTTTTCGTACTTATCTCCGACTACATCAAGAGCCGGAATGAGATATTCATTTATAAGGGTCAGCTCATCATTTGATTCAAGCAGTTTTTTTGTGAGCTGGGCCGTTTCATCTTTCAGACCTTTTAAGACTGCGTCTTGAATGGTCATTTCCTTTGATGAGGGAGTCTGCACGGGGGAAGTTTCGGCATTTGTAAAGTATTCTATGTAGTTCTCGCAGCCGGCATCTTCTCCGGATAGTGCCTTGTATGCGGTGACAGCCTCCATTATCTCAGCCTGATTGGGGTTTATTATCGGAAAATCAAGTCCCATCAGCATAGCCTGGGTAAGAAAACTCCTCGTTACCTGTATTCTCTGTGGCAGTCCGAACGAAATATTGCTGACGCCCAGCACACAATGAAGGCCTAATTTATCGTGTACCATTTGTACGGCTTTTAGGGTTTGCATAGCCTGGTCCTGCTGGGCGGATATGGTAAGAGTGAGGCAGTCAATAAGCACATCTTCACGGGGAATGCCTATTTTTAAAGCTTCATTTAATATGTATTCGGCCAGAGAAAAGCGACCTTCGGCAGTCTCGGGAATACCGCTTTTGTCAAGGGTAAGACCCACTACTGCGGCTCCGTATTTTTTGACTATGGGAAGAATGCTTTCTATTTTTTCAGGCTCTGCATTTACGGAGTTAACTATTGAACGGCCGCAGGCAGCGCGGAGTCCGGCTTCTATGGCTTCAGGATTTGACGAGTCAATCTGAAGGGGGAGATCTACGACACTTTGAACTGCCTTTACGACATCTGTCATAAGAGAAACCTCATCAATGCCGGGCAGGCCTACATTTATATCAAGAATGTCAGCACCGGCATCGGCCTGTTCAATGGCCCTTTCCATAATGTAGTTAAGGTCATGTTCCCTTAAAGCCTGCTGGAATCTTTTTTTGCCGGTGGGATTTATTCTCTCACCTATGACTTTGACACCGGTAAATTCTGTCATATGACCGGCCGAGCAGACGCCGCGTCGTTTTATGGGACGGATATCTTCGGATGGCTCGGGGAGATTGTTTAGCGCTGATATAAAATCAGGGGTGGTGCCACAGCAGCCTCCGACAATTGAAACACCCATATCCAAAAACTTCTGCATTTGATTGCCAAAGGTTTCGGCATCCATTTCATACAGACCTGTGGCAGGGTCGGGAAGTCCTGCATTTGGTTTTACAATAATCGGTTTATCTGTCCACTCCCGCATTTTGCAGATTAACGGATAGATTTCGTCGGGACCGAGGGAACAGTTTATGCCCATTGCATCCACTTCGAGTCCGTCCAGGGTACAGGCCATGCTTTCTACCGTAGTACCGGTAAAGGTGCGACCGTTTTTCTCAAAACTCATTGTAACCCAGATAGGGAGGGAGGTGTTTTCTTTGGCGGCAAGTACGGCTGACTTTACTTCATAAAGGTCGGTCATGGTCTCGCAGACTATAAGGTCGGCTCCGGCTTTTTCGCCGGCTGTCATCATCTCCTTATATATGTCATAGGCATCGTCAAAAGAGAGGGTACCGAGAGGTTCCATCAATTCTCCTATAGGGCCTATATCAAGGGCAACTTTTGCCTTGCCTGCGGCAGCTTTTTTGGCAAATCTGATATTTGCATCTATAAGCTCCGGGGCGGTATGACCGGTGCCTGTAAGTTTATGTGCATTTGCTCCGAAGGTGTTGGCATATATGATATTACTGCCGGCATCAATGTATTGTTTTTGTATATCGATAAGTGTATCTTCATGGGTAAGGGAAAAGATTTCCGGTCTGTCTCCGAGACCGAGTCCTCTTGCCTGAAGCATTGTACCCATTGCACCGTCAAGTATTGTAAGTTTAGCCATTGCAGATTTTTCCTTCCTTTCTATAGTCGCAGTTTAAAAACATACTGCAGACCTCGCAGCCTTTTCTGCGAAGAGTGGGCTCTTTTACGGACATTCCCATAATCGCTGTCACGGACTTGCGGGGAATCATAAGATGATTCGGGGTAACGGTAAGCCCTATCCGTCTATGTGTGTTTAAAAGCTCGCATAATAATGTCTGTGATGTAAGGGGCAAGTCCCCGTATCCCGGGCTGTATCTGTCAGTGAGGTATAATCCTTCGCTTTTTGCCACCTGTCTCATATCCTCTTCAAAGTTGTCACATACATTTTCTATGACGCTGCTTAAGGCTGCGTCCATTATAAGGGCATCGGACATGCTTTTTACTCCGCTGCGCATGAGAAGAGATTCGGCTTCGGAACCGAGTGTGGCCGCAAAAACAACAGCTTTTTCTGATGACTCAAGCAGAGCCTGTATATCATGTCCTTCAAGCGGAAGGGTATCAATCTGCCCGCTATATACAGGCAGGATTTTGTATACAAGTCTCGGATTACAGCAGGAGAGAGCTTCGGCAGTGCAGCGTTTTATCTGATCTTTTATATCCGCTGTAATTTCCTGCCCCCTGTACCCGAGGTACATAAGGATTTCATTTGTATTTGGCTTACTAATGCGCGCTTTTTTAATCATGGTTGTATTATAACATTATTATAGTGGCAATTGTATATAGTTTTAAACTTTCACTTGTAATAAAAAAATGGTAAAATGAGGTTGTATTTGGTGGGCATTTACAAGGTTTGGAGGGTATATGCATCAGATTTCTTTTACGGTGCGCAATCATGAGGATGCTGACAAAGCTTTAGATACGCTTAAAAAATCGCCGTTTTATAGAGATGGCGTCACTGTTTATGCGGAGATAAGTGATAATGACAGGGACAGTATAAAAATGTCCGCACTTGTCAGGAGGATTCGCAAGGCAGTTAAAAATGTCAGGATAGCAGGATTTACTTCTGTGACCGGTATTAACAAGGGCAGTATCGTTACAAGCGGAGCGGTTGTGACCTTTATGATTTTTGAGTCGTCGGAGGTTACTGTTTTTTCGTATGATGGTACAAAGTATACCGAGGAGGAGACAGCTAAACTCCTTGCAAAGGATATAGAAGGTATAGATGGCGTATGTATGCGCCTTTTCGTCAATTCTCTTTTCATGAAACATCCCGAAAGATTTTTTGATAATTTTATTTTGAAAAACAAAGATTTGCAGGTGACGGGAACTACAGCAACCGGCGACATTTACAGGGGTGATGACAGCGTATATCTGGTAAATGACGACGGGGTTTTAAACAGGGGCGTTGTGGCTGTAGTGTTTGCCGGCGCAAATCTCCATGCGAAGACAACGGTTGCACTTGGATGGGAACCGTCGGGTATAGAGCATACCATCACCAAAATGACAAAAGACAATGTGATAAAGGAGATTGACGGCAGACCGGCTACAGAGCTTTATCAAAAGTATCTTGGAGTAAATGTGGATGAGAACTTTTTGTTCGAAATCATTGAATTTCCGCTTATGATAGAGAAAAAAGGGATAACTATTGCAAGGGGTGCAATAGGCATGGATGAAGACAGGGGGCTTAAGGTGCCTCCGGGGCTTAAGGAAGGTGACAAGGTCAAACTCTCTCTGGCAATTATTTCCGATATGTTAAAACAGACAAGGGGCAATGCTGAGATACTTGCAAGGTTTCAGCCGCAAGGTATAATACTGACCGTGTGTCTTAACAGATATATGTATCTAAGTGATGATCAGCAGCAGGAAATCAATTTTTACCGGGCTGTGGTACCGGAACTTGCAGGATGTTCGTGCGGCGGGGAACTTATGAGCATCGGCAACAGGATATACTGGCTAAACTGCGTGCTGACCGCACTGGCGATGAGGGAAGGAGAGATTGACAAGTCAAACGCCTGCCCGGTGCTGCCGGATATAAAGAGCATAGCAGATACCCATAACAGGATACCACTCTCCGATAAGATTGCGAGATTTACAAGAGAATCGACGGCAGAGTTTGTAGAGATGCTGCTCAGAAATGAGATAGATGCGGAAAGAGCAGCAAATGAGGCCAAATCTGCCTTTTTGTCAAATATGTCCCATGAAATAAGGACTCCTATTAATTCGATTTTGGGCATGGATGAGATGATACTCAGGGCTACAAAGGAAGATAGCACGAGGGAATATGCAAATCATATTAAAAATGCCGGTCACACCCTGCTTTACCTCATAAACGATATATTGGATTTTTCAAAAATAGAAGTGGGCAAGCTGGAAATCCATCCTGATTATTACAGTGTATCCTCTATGATATACGACCTTCTGATTATGATAGAGGCTAAGGCAACGGAAAAGAATCTTGAAATAAAGATTGAAATAGATGAAAATATTCCGGACGGACTTATTGGAGATGAGATAAGAATAAGGCAGGTGCTTTTAAATATTCTCACCAATGCGGTCAAGTATACAAAAGAAGGAAGCGTGACATTTAAAGCTGATTGTACAAAAAAAGAAGAAGACAATGCTGATTTAACATTCCATGTTATCGACACGGGCATCGGTATTAAAGACGAAAACCTTGATAAACTTTTTTCTCCGTTTGAGAGGATAGATGAAGAAAAAAACCGAAGCATTGAAGGCACCGGTCTTGGTATGAATATTACCAAAAATCTTCTTAAAATGATGGGAAGTGAGCTTCAGGTAGAGAGTGTATACGGTGAGGGATCGGATTTTTACTTTACCATCAATCAGGGAGTACATGACAGTTCGGGTATAGGTGATTTTGTCAAAACCGCCAGGCTTAAATATGAGCCCGGAAGCGATATGAAAGAATACATAAAGGCGCCGGAGGCAAGTATCCTTGTAGTTGATGATACAAGTGAAAACTTAACCGTAGTTGAGCAGCTTTTAAAAAGGACACAGATAAATATAGACACGGCAGAATCCGGCAATAAATGTATTGCAAAGGCAAGCAAAAAGAAGTATGACATTATCTTTATGGACCACAGGATGCCCGGAATGGACGGTACTGTTGCAATGCAGATTATAAAAAACAATGATGACTATCCGATGAACCGTACTACGCCGGTAATAGTGCTTACGGCTAATGTAGTAAGCGGTATGAGAGAAAGGTTTTTAAAGGATGGATTTGATGATTATCTTGAAAAGCCGGTTAATCCGCAGGAACTTGATGAGATGATTAAAAAATACCTGCCGCCGGAAAAGATAGAGATAGTTTACGAGTCTTCGGGAGGCGAGGATGTTTCCGCAGAAACGGCGGAAATCATTGAAAAAGTAAAAAATATTGTCCAGATAGACGAAATAAGTGCTATTTCGGTTTGCGGTGGCAGGGAGACCTATGTTAAAATATTAAAAGAATTCAGCGAGGGCGCAGCCGCTAAAAAATTGCAGCTTGAAGAGTTTATGGCTGCAGAAGATTTGAAGAATTTCGAGGTAAAGATTCATGCACTAAAGACCGAAGCAAGACTGGTGGGAGCACCGGATTTTTCAGAAATGTGTTACAGACTCGAAAAGGCGGCGGATACGGGAGATACAGATTATGTGCATAGCAGATTTCCGGCGGTCATGGAATGGTTTGATGAACTTGTAAGACAGATAAAAGAGGCGCTGCCGGGACCGGAGAGTGATGATGATAAAGAACTGATTGATGAGGAGAGTCTTAAAGAGGCATATTCTGCTATGCTTGAGATGGCCGGAGTATTTGACATGGAAAGTGTTGAATGGGTAATGAACAAGCTTTCCGGATACAGGATGCCGGATGAAGAAAAACTCAGATATGAAAAGCTTAAAACCGCAGTGCTTGATGTGGATGCCGATGCAGTTATCGGTATTCTCAAATCATAGGATTTCGGAGAGATGATGGAGGAGTTATGGACAAAAAAGCGTTGTTTATAAGCAAGGGAGCGGGATTTATGGCCGGCACCATTACATCAACACTTAAAAACGCCGGTTTTACCGTGATTACGGCAGAACCAGAGCTAAAGGTGCTGCATGAAAAAAAGGATGTTGCCGACCTTATTATTATATATCTCGGTGATTATATGACTGAGTCGAAGGATGCTCTTGTTTATCTGTCGGATCTTGTCAGAGAAGATGAGAAAAGTCTGTATCTTATCGGATTTAAAGAAGATATAGAAGCTTTTTATGATGTGGCTCCGGAAACCAAGGTGGTAAAGGAGATAGAAAGACCGTTTCAGGCAAAAGACCTGGTTGTTATCCTTGATGAATATGAAAACAAGGTAAACAGTGATGCCCTTAAGAAAAAACTGCTCATAGTTGATGATGACGGACTTTTTTTGCGCTCGGCGTCAGGGTGGCTTTCGGATAAATATCATGTGGCGGTGGTAAACTCGGCGATGAATGCAATAACATATCTTGCCACACATACGCCTGATTTGATTCTGCTTGACTATGAGATGCCGATTACCGATGGTCCGCAGTTTCTTAAAATGATAAAGTCGGAGGTAACAACGGAAAGCATTCCTGTTATCTTCCTTACCACAAAAAGCGACAAGGAATCGGTAATGACGGGGATTGCCCTTAAGCCCGAGGCATATCTTTTAAAGAGTATGAGTTCGGCGGAAATAATCAAGGCAATTGACGATTTTTTTGAGAAGAGAAAATAATAAAATGTGGTTATTGTTATAGAATAAAGTTATTATGGCAGTGTAAAGTTTAGTCTTTACCAAATTGAATAAAGGTGTTAAAGTAAATGTCGGGCATTTATATGCCCGGCATTTTAATTTAATAAAAAGGTTGTGGTGGCGGATAAAACGGTGGTTGCCGTATTTTGAGGCTGAAAAGGGAAGCGGGCGCACATCCCGCACGAACTCGTCACTGTGATAGCGGAGCTTTTGGAAATTATGTCACTGGAGTATTCCGGGAAGGCGTCCTAAAAGTGCAGATGCTTAAGTCAGGAGACCTGCCATGGCTAAGGGTACGGAAAACACTTGTTTTCAAGGTCACGAGAAATTGACTGTATCGTTTATCCCGAGGGATAAATATGGTGAAACTATGCCCTAAAGCCTCTAATTGTTGGTTTTAGGGTTTTTTAAATGACTGCCTGCCTGCTGTAACCTGATGAAAGGAGAACATATGAAAAAGAAGATTGTATCTGTAATTCTTGCAATGACAATGACATCACTGGCAATAGGCGGTTGTGGAGATAATCAGTCAGAATCGGCTGATGAGGTTTCGGAAAGTGCCGGCGCTGTGGGAGAAAAAAGTGATGAAGAACTTGCGGCAGAGGTGGCGGAGCTCATTGATGCCATTTATGTACAGGAAAGAACTGATGAGACGGATGCTCAGTGCGAAGCAGCCAAAGCGGCATGGGATGCGCTTACGGACGAGCAGAAGGAACTTGTTGAAGGAGAGTATGCAGATCCTGACTATTTCGGCCTTGATACAGGCGATGCGTCGCTTGACGATCCGAGAAACGGTGATGATATAGGAGAAAATGAAATCCTTGTTGTAAGCTTTGGAACATCTTATAATGACAGCAGAGTTGCTGATATAAAGAGTGTTGAGGATGCTATAGCTGAGGCAAACCCGGACTGGTCGGTAAGAAGAGCGTTTACGGCACAGATTATCATTAACCATATTCAGGCCCGCGACGGAGAAAAGATTGATAATGTTGAGCAGGCTCTTGAAAGAGCGGTAAACAACGGAGTAAAAAACCTTGTGGTTCAGCCGACTCACCTTATGCACGGTGCTGAATATGATGAGCTTTGTAATACTCTGGCAGAATATGAAGACAGTTTCGAGAGTGTAAGTATTGCGCAGCCGCTCCTTGGAGAAGTGGGAGAAGACGCAAGCGTTACAAATGATGACAAGTCGGCAGTAGCTGAGGCGATTACAGCTGCTGCAGTTGAAACAGCAGGATATGACAGCGTATCTGCGGCGGCAGATGACGGAGTAGCCTTTGTGTTTATGGGGCATGGTACATCACATACTGCAAAGGTGACTTATTCCCAGATGCAGACTACTGTAGGCAATCTTGGCTATGAAAATGTGTTTATCGGTACTGTAGAAGGAGAGCCGGAAGAAACATCATGTGAAAATATTCTTGAAGCTGTAAAGGCGGCGGGATATACACAGGTTGTTTTAAGACCTTTAATGGTTGTAGCGGGAGACCATGCAAACAATGATATGGCAGGTGATGATGAAGACTCTTGGAAGAGCGTATTTAGCGCCGACGGAGCAATTGAAGAGGTTTCATGTCAGATTGCAGGTCTCGGAGAAATAGAAAGCGTGCAACAAATGTATGTGGCTCATACAGCTGCTGTAATGAATTAAAAATAAGGAGTATATGTGGAAATGAAAAAATCATTACTTTTATTATTAACGGCTGTAATGCTTACGCTGGCTGCATGCGGAAATAAGGACACTTCATCGGAAAGTGCTGATGTTGCAGGTGAGATTACCATTGATGCAACAGGAGAAGACGAAGTAGAGGTTAATCTTGATGATGTGGCGGAAGCAGCGGAGGAAGCT
>CAJOOU010000169.1 GCA_905236735.1 uncultured Eubacterium sp.
CCATGGACAGCCGTGGCGAGCTCAAATTCCCAATGGTGCTGGTAAACAATGCAGACTGCAAGCATCTGTTTGACAACCGCTACGGCACCGGCCAGTCCGTATGGGACGGCATAAACCGTACCACCAACCTCATAGTTGCCGGTAAAACCGTAGTCGTGGCAGGATACGGCTGGTGCGGCAAGGGCGTATCCATGAGGGCAAAGGCTCTCGGAGCAAAGGTTATAGTTACGGAAATAGACCCCATAAAGGCTATCGAAGCCGTTATGGACGGATATGATGTTATGCCTATGAATGAGGCGGCAGCATACGGAGATTTCTTTGTTACGGTAACAGGCTGCAACAAAGTCATTACAGAAGACGCCTTCAAGGTAATGAAAGAAGGAGCCATCCTTTGCAATGCAGGTCATTTTGACTGCGAAATCGATATGGCATACTTAAAGGAAAACGCCTCTGATATATCGGAAGAAAGAAACAATATAATGGGATATACCATCTTTGGCAGAAGGATTTATGTCCTCGGAGAAGGCAGACTCGTAAACCTTGCCTGCGGCGACGGACATCCGGCCGAAATCATGGATATGAGTTTCGCCATCCAGGCTCTTTCCGCCAGATATCTTGCCACTCACAAGGACAGCATAGTCAACAGACTAATCGATGTCCCCAAGGAAGTAGATAACGAGGTAGCAGTTAGAAAGCTTCGCTTCCTCGGCAAAGATCTTGACATCCTTACCCCTGAGCAGGAGGCGTACCTTAACTCATGATAAACATTGCAGAAATAATAGCTTCAGAGCTGGGTGTAAACATTTCCCGGGTTAATGCGGCAATAAAGCTTTTGGACGAAGGCTGCACCGTACCTTTTATCGCAAGGTACCGCAAAGAAGCCACAGGAGCCCTTGATGATGTCTCACTCAGAACCCTCTCTGACAGACTCACTTATTTAAGAAACCTGGAAGAACGAAAAGCAGCAGTCCTTGCCTCCGTTAAGGAGCAGGGACTGCTTTCGGCTGACTTTGAAAAGGCCGTAAACGAAGCACTGACTCTCACACGGGTAGAAGACCTCTACCTTCCCTACAAACCCAAAAGAAGAACGAGGGCTACCATAGCAAAAGAAAAAGGTCTCGAACCTCTGGCCCTTCTTATTCTCGCCCAAAACAAAAATACCGACATTACCAAAGAGGCCGGAAAATATATTTCGGAGGATGTCGCAGATACAAATGAGGCCATATCCGGAGCCATGGATATTCTCGCCGAAGTATTTGCCGATAATGCGAAGGTGCGAAGCGCGGTAAGAGAGATGACATTTACTAAAGGACTGATACAGGTCTCGGCCAGGAATCCGGATGTAAAGTCAGTATATGAGATGTACTATGATTTTACGGAGAGCATAAAAAGTATTGCCTCCCATAGAGTACTTGCCATAAACCGCGGAGAAAAGGAAAAAATACTTTCGGTAAAGGTGGATGTCTCTGACTCTCCCATACTGGGATATATGGAAAAGGAAATCATCAAAAATCCTCCTGACGATATCCGCAAAATCCTCACCCTTGCCATAACCGACTCATACAAAAGGCTCCTTGCTCCGGCCATAGAAAGGGATATCCGCGCCTCCCTTACCGAAAAAGCCGAAGACGGGGCAATCAGAATATTCGGAAAAAACCTGTCTCAGCTTTTAATGCAGCCTCCCATTACCGGCCACAATGTTTTAGGCTGGGACCCGGCATTTCGGACAGGATGCAAGCTCGCTGTCATAGATAAAACCGGAAAGCTATTAGACCATACCGTGGTCTTTCCCACAGAGCCGCAAAACAGGATTTTCGAAACAAAAAAAACAGTACTTTCGCTCATAGATAAATACGACATCACCCTTATCTCCTGTGGAAACGGTACCGCTTCAAGAGAATCGGAAAAGATTATTTCAGACATTATAAAAGACTGTCCCAAAAAGGTGTCATATATTATCACCAACGAAGCAGGAGCCTCGGTTTACTCCGCAAGCAAAGAAGGTTCTGAGGAATTCCCGAATGAGGATGTCGGTACCAGAAGTGCCGCTTCCATTGCAAGACGGGCCGTAGACCCTCTTGCCGAGCTCGTTAAAATAGACCCGCGCTCAATAGGTATCGGCCAGTATCAGCACGACATGGACCAAAAGAAACTGAGCCGCTTACTTGAAACGGTGGTTGAAGACTGCGTAAACAAAGTCGGAGTGGATATAAATACGGCATCAGGCGCCCTGCTCTCCTATGTTTCAGGCATCAATAAAACTATTGCCGCCAACATCATTGCCTATCGCGACAAAAACGGCAGATTCAAAAACCGAAGGGAGCTCTTAAATGTAGACAGACTCGGCCCCAAAGCCTACGAACAGTGTGCCGGGTTTTTGAGGATAAACGGTGGGGACAATCCACTTGATTCTACCGGCATCCACCCTGAGAGTTACAAGGCCACAACGGCTCTTTTAAACGCGCTGGGATACAGTCCCAAAGACATCACCAAAGGAGGACTTAGCGGCATCTCCAAAAAGGCAGGCAATATGCAAAACCTCGGGATAGGCGCCCTTACCTTAAAGGACATAGTATCAGAACTTGAAAAACCCGGCCGCGACCCGAGAGCCGATGCTCCCACCCCCATTCTAAAAAGCGATGTACTTGATATAAAAGATTTAACCGAAGGAATGATATTAAAAGGAACGGTGAGAAACATCACAGACTTCGGAGCATTTGTGGATATAGGCGTCCACCATGACGGCCTCGTACATATATCGCAGATGTCCGACAAATTTATAAAGCACCCCTTGGATGTAGTATCTGTCGGCGATATCATAGAAGTAAAAGTGCTTTCAGTAGATTTGGAAAAGGAAAAGGTCTCACTGACAATGAAAGGAATATAAAACTCCCCCTCTCAGTTACCAAAAGTAACTGAGAGGGGGAGTTTATGACTACACTCTCTTTTAAGTCCCGCTTTATTAAACTACGCTGTAAAGAAGTGCGCCGTATGAAGGATACGGCCAGTATTTTTCAGGTACAAGTGTCTCAAGCTCATCTACCACAAGTCTGAGCTCGTTCATAGCCGGAATAACAATATCCTTATATCCCTTTGCGATCTCATATGTGCCTTCAATATCAGCCACCTTTATAAGTGCCTCTTCAAGACTGCTGAGTCTCTTTGCCATGCAGGTTGCATTCTTTGAAATATTGTCAAGAAGGTCATATTCCATTGTTCCTTCAACATCAAATCCCAAACCTTTTTTCTTTGTGAGCACATCCGAAAGTTCATTTTCAGCTTCAAGTACTGCTTCGGTAATGCCGTGTTTAACCATATCCACCATGGTAAGTGCTTCGATATTGAGAGTCTTCCAGTATGTTTCGAGTTTGATGTCGTATCTCGACTCCATCTCACTCTTTGTATATACTCCGTATTTTGTAAAGAGATTTACACACTTATCATCAAGATAGGTCGGCATAGCATCAACAAGAGTCTTAAGATTTGCAAGCCCTCTCTTTTCAGCCTCTTTTACCCATGAATCATCATATCCGTTTCCGTTAAAGATGATGTTTCCATACTCGCTTAAGGTTTCCTTAATTATCAGGGTAAGCTCCTCATTTACATCCTTTGCCTTCTCAAGTCTGTCGGCGTATCCCTCCAGAACTTCTGCAACAGCTGTATTTATCGCTGTATTAGGGCCTGCTATAGATGCCGCAGAACCTACCGAGCGCAGCTCAAATTTATTACCTGTAAATGCAAAAGGCGATGTTCTGTTTCTGTCTGTTGTATCCTTCGGGAACTTCGGAAGCACTGCTGCTCCGAGCTTTATTATGCTCTTTCCGTGACCTTCGTATTCCTTATCGTTTTTAATGGCATCCAAAATCGCCGTAAGCTCATCTCCAAGGAAAATAGATACTATGGCCGGAGGTGCCTCATTTGCGCCAAGTCTGTGGTCATTGCCTGCAGAAGCTGCGGAAAGTCTCATAAGGTCAGCATATTCATCAACACCCTTTATAAGAGCGCAAAGTATGGTCAAGAACTGGAGATTATCCATAGGAGTATCGCCGGGATCAAGAAGATTCTGACCATCATTTGTTGACATAGACCAGTTGTTATGCTTACCCGAGCCGTTTA
>CAJOOU010000170.1 GCA_905236735.1 uncultured Eubacterium sp.
AAAGCAAAACCTATGAACATAATTCCATAGTTAACGGTATTATACTTCATACCAAATCTTTCTGCGGTAAATCCGGGGAAAACTCCCATAAAAGTTCCAAAGCATATTCCGACCAATGCCATTCCGACCAGAAAAACAACTCTTCCTACACTCTGACTAAGCAAAAGAAATACTATGCCTACTATCGCAAGTACGAGGCCTAATCTTATGGTACCTATTCTTCCTATTTTATCCGATACCATTCCTGCACATACTCTTCCAATGCTGTTAAAAAGTGCTAAAACAGAAACAATAAGTGCTGCTCCCGCCGCCGAATATCCCATCATATTTTTTGACAGCGAAGATGCCTGAGATATTATCATAAGTCCGGTAAAAGCTCCGCATATTAATAAAATAATCATTACATAAAAAACCGGCGATGAAAGCATTCCCTTCCAATCCTTATCTACAGTTCCAACACCTGAATTAGCGGTTTTCTCCTGCACATACCCTTTTGGAGCATATCCATCCGGACATTTTTCCATAACACAACTGCTAAGACAAATTACAATTCCAAAGATTAAACCTATAATTTTAAATGTGTTGTTTATTCCGACATTTTCTATAAGCATGTTAGCGATTGGTGGCAATATAACAGAACTTATGCCATATGTCATAGTTGATATGCCTCCGGCAAAACCTTTTCTTTCCGGAAAAAACTTAATCGAATTTCCGATTGTACAGCCATATATCATTCCCATTCCAAGGCCACATCCAAGTCCATATCCCAAATATAAGACAATAACGCTGTTTGCAAATCCACATGCAATCATTCCCGCTCCAAAAAGAATTCCGCCGGCAAGAATTACTTTTCTTGCTCCGAATTTATCGTTAATAAATCCACCAGAAATCATCGTCACCGGTCCAACTGCATTTGCTAAGGTAAACACTAACGACAGCGTTCCACTTTCAACCCCAAGCCTATCTGCCATCGGCCCTGCAAATACACTCCACGCATATAAAGATCCGATGCATAAATTAATAAGGCAACTACAAATAAGAATAATCCATCTTTTTTTATCTAAATTCATTTTTACCCCCTCTAATAATCAAGATATTTAGGCATAGTTCCGGGATATTCTTTTATTAGCTCATCCCAGTTCTTAGGAAGATTTGCCTTTTTACATACAGGTCCGCCATGATCTCCTCCTCCCAGATAAGCCTGTCCCCAGTCTCTTCCGCCAACCAGCAAAAACATATGCTCTGTGTTCCAGAAAAGCCTGGCTGAATGCTCAAGACCTTCTTCCGGGAAAATAAGACCTTCTCTTGGATGATTGTTGCCGATTGCCGCTCTTGGAATTTCTGTAGACGGCCGCCTGTTATATTCTTTCACATACTCCAGTATGTCCTTTTTAGAATATCCTTTATCCGCAAACATCTTTGCATTTTCAGGTGGAAGCACAATCATGATTCCCACATCGAAACCACCATGCCATACTTTACATAGATTTTTAAGCGTAGCGGACGGAGTGACAGTTTGAATCTGCGTATGCTCACTTGGCCAAAAAAGTGTAATCGCAGAATCGTCCTTAGAATATCCATAATCCGTTTGAAGAGGATCCCATGGTGACTCTTCTTCATTTTCCGCCAAAACTATTCCAAAACGGCCATCTGATCCCGGACCGCTCATATCTTCAATTCTGCTTCTTGTGCCGCCTATATTCATGATCATATAGGCAATTGCTTTTCCAATACATGCTTGGGGTCTTGTATAAGGTGAAACCAGATTTCTGTCTGTGTTTATTCCTATATCATTTCTTATGGGGCCTGAAATTACAGCTGTCGGCATCCATGTTGCATTAGAACAAGTCCATCCTTCGAGATAAAGCTTGTCATCATTCATAGCCTCCACAGCCGCTATAAGAAGAGGCATATAAGTAGGTTTACAGCCTGCAAGAATTCCGTTAATTGCTATTTTTTCCACCGTTGCCTTTCCAAGCATCGGAGGTAATTCGGCCACAACATAATCAGCCGAAAGATCCGTTCCTTTAAGCATCTCATCTATATTTTCTCTGGTTGGTAGTCCTATCGGTGAGCCGTTAGTCCAACCATTCGAATAATACCAATCATTTATTTCTTCGACGCTTCCCGTAAAATTGTCTTCAGAATGGTCCTGAGCCGCCTTTGGATTTTCCTCTTCATCCGTAAGAGGCTTTGTTAAGGCTTCTATTATTTGAGGAATCATATCAGCAATCTTCTCTTTATATGTAGCTATTGTCCATTCTTTACAATCTACAGCCGGGGGAACAAACCCCGGACCATCATAAGTCACAATTCTTAAGGTAGGATATCTGCGTGCTCCGGCGCCCTTTTGAGCAGAAGTTATGTATTGCTGTTTAGCAAGTAATACCGCCGGTACTCCCAGACTCTCAATATGAGCAAAATTATATCCCATATAAAGAGCGCACGACCCCATATCAGCACCAATTCCAACAACCGCATCTACATTACTTATCCATTCTTTGAAATCAGCATAATGAATTTTATCCGTGTGAATATCTGTCTGATCAACAATATAAGTATAATGGCTAAACTCTGTATCCGGCAAAATCTCTCTCATCTGCCTTTCAAGTTCTTCCATAAAATAAGGATGATACTCCTTAAAAGATGAATACATTCCTATGGTTTTACCCACAAGAGAACTCAACCGTTTTGTTATGCCCCTCTTTTCCAAATAATCGCTCTTCGCCCATGGGCTGTATACCGTAAATTTTTCCATTGTAAGCCTCCTCCCAATTTACCTTCTAAATATATATTAACCGCTATTTTTATAACCGTAAAATACAATTTTGGTTACACATATATAACCAAGGAGTAATAAGGCCAAAAAAACAATTATAATACTTCGTGGTAACTGTTTGGAAGAATGTTACTCTGTCGGCAATGAATAAATATAATTAAGCAGCTCTTCTTTCTCATCTTCAGTCTTTGCAGGCGTAGTGGTGTAATCTTCCTGCATTCCCGGGATGATTTCTGTTTCAACATCAATTATCTTTGATGTGCTATCTCCTTTTTCATCCGTAGTT
>CAJOOU010000171.1 GCA_905236735.1 uncultured Eubacterium sp.
GAGCACGAGCATGAGCATGAGCATGAACATCATCACGAGCATGAGCACGAGCACGAGCATGAACATCATCACGAGCATGAGCACGAGCACGAGCATGAACATCATCACGAGCATGAACATCACCATGAGCATGAATATGATGAGAACGGGGTATGCAGCTGCGGACATCACCATCATCACGCGGACGAGGTATTTACAAGCTGGGGCATAGAGACGCCTCATAAGTTTGACAGAGACAAACTCGAAAATGCACTCAACACCCTTGTTAATGATGAAAATTATGATTATATTTTACGCTCAAAAGGTATAGTAGAGACTACTGACGGAGCCTGGATATATTTTGATATGGTACCGGGAGCTTACGAACTCAGGGAAGGTGAACCTGATTACACCGGCAGACTTGTTGTTATCGGTACACATGTTGATGAGACTGAGATGAAAAATCTCTTTGGATTTTAGAGGTGATACAGATGGAAATACCGGTATATTTATTTACGGGCTTTTACGGCAGCGGAAAGACAACTCTCATAAAGGATACTCTCTTTGATTCCGGCTTTAATGAAGGAAACAAAACTCTTCTTATCGTGTGTGAGGATGGAGATGTGGAGTACACACATGAGGAGTGCTATAAAAATAATGTAGTTCTTAGCATGATAGAAGAGGAAGAGGAGTTTACAAAGGAAAAACTCGAAGAACTATATAGGCAGTATATGCCTGATAATGTGTTTATCGAATATAACGGTACATGGCAGATAGCAACATTTACGGATACGGAATTACCTGATGACTGGAATCTTGTACAGGTGCTGACTACGGTAGAAGGTCCCACCTTTGAAATGTATCTGGGAAACATGGCTTCCATGATGATGGATCAGATGTTTTTATCGGATGTTATTATCATAAACCGTTCAAATGATGAACTGCCCAAGAGAAAATTCCGTGCTGCCATCAAGGCAAACAATAAAAAAGCTCAGATTGTCTACGAAAGAGAAGACGGTTCAATAGACGAAAATGCGATGAATGAGTTGCCATATGATAAAAGCGAGGATTATCTGGAACTTACTGATGCGGACTATGCGGCATTTTATATGGATGCTATGGACAATCCAAAGGATTATGACGGAAAAACGGTGAAGTTCAGAGCCCTTGTTTACAGACCGGAAAACTATAAAAGACCGGGCTTTGTGCCGGGCAGGTTTGCTATGACCTGCTGCGTAGAGGATATCCAGTTTTTGGGACTGGTATGCAAGAGTGACAGGGCATCAGAGGTAAAACATAAATCATGGATTGATATTACTGCAAAAATAAAATATGAGTTTAATAAGGATTATTCGGGCAAAGGCCCGGTGCTTTATGAAGAAAAGATAGAGCAGGCCGAGAAACCTGAGGATGAACTTGTATATTTCACATAGAATCAGGCTGACGGGAGGAGAATACATACGCCTTCTGTCAGCCTAATTTACTAAAATCATTATTCCTATAATCTGGTTTTGCCTGTCTTTTTCCATCATAAAATTATTGGCTTCGAGCTCATATGCATCTCCTATGATGCTCAGATGATTTTTGGAAATAAAGTCCAGGATTTTCTGATAGGAATAACCTATGGTATCATAATTGCCGTGGTGGAAGAGATGTACATATCTTCCCGCAGGCTTTACCATTGCTCTTTCATCATCGTATTTGACGGGAGTAATGGAAAATACATAGCTGTGAAACAGTTCTCCGGAAAAAAGGGTGTTTTTCTTTATAATGCGCCCGACGGGGAACTTGTTTATTTTAAGAGTGCTGTCGCAATATGAAAAATGATCTCTCAAAATCTCGGCCGTCTGATGTGAGTTTAGCCGGATGTCTTTTGCGGCGGCGGTAGATATAAGATATTTTTCCTCCCTTTCTACAATCCGGGGAGTTTCATAGTAATAGCTTTTGTCTTCTGAAAGATAATCGGTGGAGCGGTCTGTCTGCTCTAAAAACCCCAAAGCCTGATTTAAGGTAGCAATCTGCTCTTTAAGGGCGAGTTTCCTTTCACCTATAAAGTCTTTGATTTCACTTGGTGAATCTATGGACATAAAATGTTTGATTTCCTGAAGTGAAGCCCCGCAGTCTTTTAGCGTACGGATGAGGTTGAAAAGATAAATCTGCTTTAAAGTATAGTATCTATACCCGTTTTCATGAGTGACTTCCGGAGTAAGAACTCCTACATCGTCATAATGGAAAAGGGTATCTTTGGTGGTATTGCATACCTTGGCAAATTCTCCTGTTGTAAATAGAGATGATTTGTTCATACTTTGCCTCCAAGGGTCAGGCGGACAAGCCTGTTCATTAGACCCACAAACACAAGAGTGAAATTTCATTTTCACTCTTAACCTCATAGTACATCATTTGTCCATTATATATCAAAGCATTTCGGCAATGTCAGGAAACATGGAAAGGCTGCGCTTTAATATTCCGTTCATGTATGCTATGGCAGTGCCGTAGTTTGTAATGGGTACACCGGCCTTTTGGGCTCTTTTATACCGGCTTTTTGCCTCTGTGGGATTCAGCATACAGGCTCCACAATGAATTATCATTTTATATTCGGCAAGATTATCCGGAAATTCGATGCCTGAGCTCAAAGTTATATCAGGATTTGCTCCTGTAAACCTGCGAATCATATTCGGGAGTTTAACAGAGCCTATATCCTCACACTGACGATGATGTGTACAGCCTTCGCTGATAAGTATTTTATCCCCGTCTTTTATGCTTTTAAGATATGAGGCACCCTTTACGCTTGGAGTAAGATTCCCCTTGTATCTGGCCATAAGAATGGAAAAAGATGTAAGGGGGATACCTGTTGGAACTGTTTCGGCGACCTCCTTAAAAGCCTGGGAGTCTGTTATAACCATGGCAGGAGGGGTTTTTAATGAGTCAAGAGTCTGTTTGAGTTCCGTATTTCTGCACATAACTGGGATAATCCCGTTATCAAGAGCATCTCTTATCACCTGTTGCTGTGGGAGGATAAGTCGGCCTTTGGGAGCTGATTTATCTATGGGGATAACAAGCACGATTATTTCGCCGCCTGCAGCAAGGTCGTGTACGAGCGGGAGATTTTCGGGCTTTTCTTTTATGAGTCTTGCCGTCATTTCCTTTAGCTCATTTATATTATATCCCGAAAGAGCGCTTGCGTAAATTTCATTTTTTCCTGCAGGCGGAATTTTAGGCAAAAGATCGCTTTTGTTATATACGGTAATATACGGGAGTTTTCTTTCGTTAAAAAGGTTAATAAGCTCTTTATCAACCTCATTTAAGCCCAAAGATGCATCTACTGTCAGTATGGCAATATCAGCAGACGATAAAATATCTTTTGTGCGTTTTACTCTCTGTTCTCCGAGTCTGCCGGAATCGTCTATGCCGGGAGTGTCTATTATTACCACGGGTCCTAAAGGCAGGAGTTCCATGGCTTTTTTGACGGGATCGGTTGTTGTGCCTTTTACATCGGACACTATGGAAAGTTGCTGCCCCGTGAATGCATTCACGAGGCTGCTCTTTCCGGCATTTCTGCATCCGAAGAAGGCTATGTGTATTCTTTCACCCGAAGGTGTCTGGTTTAAAGACATATGTTTTCTCCTGAAATTAGAATCTGAAATCTCTGCCGTTTCCGTTCTTTATGTGGGTTAAGTGGTCGATTAGTGCATTCCTTACCTTTTCGTTTGTCACAACCGGGATATTTTTCTCTATCAGTTTCTCACCGGCTGCTCTTGTCTGAGGAGATGCGTAATCAACAAGGTATTCCTCAAGAGTCATAAGGGCATTGGGGTGACAGCAGTTTGAAATCTGTTTTGATTTGCAAAGAGCCATGAACCTGTCGCCTGTACGGCCTTCACGATAACATGCCGTACAGAATGAAGGAATGTAATCCATATCTATAAGCCAGTGTATAACCTCATCAAGCGAGCGCGTGTCGGATACATCGAACTGTACGGTGTCATCAGGTCTTACCTCTTCGGTATAGCCGCCTACGGATGTGCGCGAACCGCCGGAAATCTGAGAGATACCAAGCTCAAGAACTCTTTCTCTTGACTTTTGGGATTCTCTGGTGGAAACAATCATTCCGGTGTACGGTACTGCTATCCTTATACATGCAACAAGTTTTGCAAAGGTTTCATCATCTATGGCGTTGGTAAATTCGCTTAAATCTATATCATCAGCCGGACAGACTCTCGGTACTGAAATGGTGTGAGGACCTACACCCTGTACGGCTTCGAGATGTTCTGCGTGCATGAGCAGTCCGGCAAACTCGTAGCGGTATTTATCGAGTCCGAAGAGCACTCCGAGACCTACATCGTCGATACCGCCGGCCATTGCTCTGTCCATAGCTTCCGTATGATAAGCGTAATCACTTTTCGGTCCTGTCGGGTGGAGAGCCTCGTAGGACTGTTTATGATAGGTCTCCTGAAAGAGGATGTAGGTTCCTATTGCTGCATCATGCAACTTTTTATAGTTTTCAACGGTGGTAGCTGCGATATTTACATTAACCCTTCTTATTGCACCGTTTTTATGCTTGATGGAGTAGATTGTATCGATACTTTCGAGGATATATTCGATAGGGTTGTATTTGGGGTGCTCACCTGCCTCTATGGCAAGTCTTTTATGTCCCATATCCTGAAGGGCAATAACCTCGTTTCTGATCTGCTCCTGGGTGAGTTTGACCCTGGGGATGTGGGTGTTGGTACCGTGATATGGACAGTAGGTGCAGCCGTTTATACAATAGTTTGAAAGATAAAGGGGGGCGAATAAAACGATGCGGTTACCGTAAAACTCTTCCTTTATTTCTCTGGCAAGCCTGTATATTTCCTCGTTTTTCTCAGGAATCTCACAGGCGAGAAGTACAGAGGCCTCTCTGTGGTCGATTCCCTTCATTTCGCGGGCTTTTTTTAAAATACTGTCAATAACTGCTGCGTTGTTTTTGTTTTCGTCCGCATAACTTAAAGATGCGAGTATTTCTTCGTCATCAATAAATTCTTCGGCTTTCATTGAATTCTTATTATACATTGTTTTTCCTCCTGATATGGTCACCTCTTGAAGCTGAGAGGCGGTAACCTATTGATTCTATTCGACCGGACAGGCAGCCGAGACATTCGGCAGCTTCATCTCCGGTACATATTTTGTTGTCATACAGCATATATTTTTTTCTCACCTCACGGGGAGAAAGATTGGGCATTACTACATTGGCTCCGGCGAGTATGCCCATTTCCCTGCCTTTGGGATGTATTGTTCCGAGTGCCGTAGTGGCCGGGAGCAGTACCTCGGGTAAAATCATCCTGATAAGGGACAAAAGAAAAAGTGTCTCTTCAAGGGTGCCCGGCTGCTCATCCCCGAAAGGTGTATCCTTGTGGGGGATAAAAGGTCCTATACCCACCATATGGGGGCTTAGCTCGCGTAAGAATATCAGATCCTCGGCTATGGCTTCTCCGGTCTGATGCGGAGAGCCCACCATAAATCCGGCGCCGGTCTGATAGCCTATATCTTTTAGGGTGTAAAGACATTCTTTGCGATTTTTAAGAGACATCGAAGCCGGGTGAAGAAAACTGTAGTGCTCGCTGTTTGCCGTTTCGTGTCTCAAAAGATATCTGTCAGCCCCGGCATCAAAAAGCCTTTGGTAGCTTTCACGGGTGCGTTCGCCGACGGAAAGGGTAAGCGCACAGTCAGGGAATGCATCTTTTAATCTGACAAGGATACGGCAAAGTACATCATCGGTAAAGTACGCGTCCTCGCCGCCCTGCAGTACAAAGGTGCGAAATCCGAGGGAATATCCGTAGGATGCGGCTGAGAAAATATCATCTTCGCTCAGACGGTATCTTTGGGCACAGCTGTTGCTCTTTCTTATTCCGCAGTAGTAACAGTCGTTTTTGCAGTAATTGGTAAACTCTATCAGTCCTCTGGTGTACACATCTTTTCCATAGATGCTGTCTCTGATGCCGGAAGCTTTCTCAGCGGCATAAGCAGACAATTCGGGTGAGATGTTTTCAAGTAACAGCACAAAATCTTCTGCTGGAAGGATGTGATTTTCACAGAGAATGTCAATTTTTTCTTTTAACATGGTCTCCATATCTTTATCCTTTGACATTTGAATAAATCGCTTTGGCGTTTACTCCTTCAAGCATTCCGAGTTTGCCGGATATACTGCTGATAATGTTGTTGGGGGCATCGACAATTACGCTGATTATGGAAATTTTTTTTTCCCTGTAAGGCAGTCCCATTCGTCCGATTATGTATTGCCTGTATTCATGCAATATGGCATTTATGTCTTCGGCGATCGCCGGATCGCCGGCTATAATGCCTATCAGTGCGACACGATTATCCATTGGTATCCTCCTTTTGTTTTTTTAAACAAAAATGCATACCGTAAGGCATGCATTTAAAAGATGACACGGACAGATGCCGCGTATGTGTATTTGCTCGCCTTTCCCGTTGGGACGAACCCTCCGGCGTCAGTACGGTATATGCTTTTTGTATCTCAAACTTATCATCTGAAAGTGCGGTAAGTCAAGGCTTACCGCGTATTACGGGCGAAATAACAGTTATTCTTTTTATAAAAATATAATTAAATACAATTTGATTTTTTGTCGTATAATGCAAACAATGGGGCTACACTATAGTTAAAAAAACACATTTGCATAATCAAACAAAATGGTGCATAATGCTTTTGTGGTGATTATATGGGAGTAATCTTTTTGGGGGATATTATGTCAAGAAATAAAACAGTACTCATTGTGGATGATGAGGTTATAAACAGGACGATTCTTAAAGAAGCTTTCGACAGTACATACACGATAATAGAAGCAGCCAACGGAAACGAGGCGATAGATGCACTAAAGCACGGTGCAGACGATATAGGAGCTGTGCTCTTAGACCTCTTAATGCCTGTAGCTGACGGCTTTACGGTGCTTGACTTTATGAAACTTACCCATCTGGATACGGATATACCGGTTGTGGTAGTAACAAGTGATGACACCGAATTTGTGCAAAAAAAACTTAAGGAATATAAAATATCCGATATTTTGAACAAACCTTTTTTGCCGATGGTGATTTCAAGGAGAACCAAAAGTCTAATCAATCTTTATGCGGATAAGAGAAGAGACATTGAAAGGCTGAGGAACGATAACGAAAAACTTAAAAAGGAAAATTATGAACTCAAAGAACGGCTGAAAACCTATGAAAAGACGCTGAAGAGAATTGAAAAAAATTTTATGTAAATTATTGACTATGGTGTTACCCTATAGTTTATACTATAACCTGTGAGAAAGATTATTTCTCGCAGGTTTTTTAATGATATAGGAAATTTCTCCGAAATTCCTATATCATAAAAATCAGACTTGCTATTGTTACAGGGAGGTATGAGTATGGCAGAGAATACAAAAGTAGTTATGAGACAGAACTCACTTGGTGAGAAATTTGCAGGATATTGGGATGATAAGACCGGCGAATTTAAAACGGTAATGGTTATTCACAATGACCAGGA
>CAJOOU010000172.1 GCA_905236735.1 uncultured Eubacterium sp.
GGAGGCAGAAAACCGCATGAATGTATACTTCCTTCTTCTTTATGAATTTTTTAAAACCGGATTATTTGCGGTGGGAGGCGGACTTGCTACCCTGCCGTTTTTATACGAAATGGCATCGGAGTATCCGTGGTTTAGTGCGGATGCCTTAGCGGATATGCTCGCTGTATCGGAATCCACGCCGGGAGCCATAGGAATAAATATGGCGACCTATGCCGGAATAAAGGCGGCGGGTATAGCCGGAGGTATCATGGCTACCCTTGCCCTTGTTGCCCCATCGATTATTATCATATGTATAATTGCCGGAACTCTGGACCGGTTTAAAGAGAGCCATCTTGTTCAAACGGTAATGGGTGTGATTCGTCCGGCGGCAACAGGGCTTATAGCGGCAGCGGGAATCAGACTTTTCGAGATAGCGGTACTCAAAAGCGGAGATACGCTTATTGATAAGGTCGATATAAGGGCGCTGGCTTTCCTGGCGCTTGTGACCTTTGCAGTAATAAGATGGAAAAAACATCCTGCCCTATATATAGCGGGGATGGCAGTTATAGGAATTATTTTTGGTTTATAAGAGGTAGTATGAAACAGCAGGAAAAAATAGAAAACGCCTTAAGAAAAATACATGTGCTTTTTGCACAGAGCGAGGCGGTGCCGGGGGACGACAATAAAATCATAGTTGACAGACATGCGCTTTTTAAGGCTCTCGAAGAAATCAACAGATGCATGTATGATATGATGGATGAGTACGAGGTCACCAGACAGAGTCATGAAAGAGCGGTCAGAAAATCCAGAGAGCAGGGAGAGAAAATAATCGAAGAATCGGCAGGAGTAGCAGAGGATATCTATGCTGCAGCCATTTTATATACAGATGAGGCTTTGGGAAATATTTTTGATTCGATAAAAAAAACCAAAGAAGAAATAAACACTCTTTGTATAAATATGTCTAATGAACTCGATAAAAGATTAAAAACAGTAACGGAAAATCATAATGAGCTAAAGGAGCAGCTTATTGAGCTTACCGAGAGTGATAAGTACATTAAAATAATCGAAGAGGAAAACAAAAAACGCCGACCTGACAGTGAGATGAGTGTGGAAGAGCAGATACTTGAAAGGCGTCTTGGCAGTTCATTTACAAACGATATAGCCTGGCAGCAGCAGCCGGTAAGGATAATGGCTCCGGCGCCGGAAATAAAAATAGATCCTGCATATGATACAGAGTCTTTTGACAGTGATTTTGAGGAGGGGGTAATTTCAGCGCCTACAGCTCCGGACATAAAGGTTAACTATGATTCGGCATACTTCAAAATGAAACAGGCAGAGGCCGGATATACGGATGAAGACTTTGAAGAAGGTGTAATAGAAAAGGATAATACGGACGCAGAGGATGAGTAAAACCAAAAAGAAGAGCCACAGGGGCTATCGTATATTTATAAAACTCCAAATCTTTCTGATGGTGCTCGTTCTGGCGGCCGTGGCCTATTATTATATAGGCGGATACGGAAAGACGGTTAAAGAACTTCACTCCGATGCGATTGAAAAGGTATACGGTTCTTCCAGAGATGCATTCAGAAACAATGAGACTTCTCTTTGCTATGACAGCGAGGGGGAGCTTATTTCGGTGCTCAAAGGGGATAAGGATGTATATTATCTGACCTATGAAAACATTCCTTCATATGTACTTTCGGCCTTTGTCAGTACTGAGGACAGAAAGTTTTATAAACATGGAGGAGTGGATCTTCAGGCTATAGTAAGAGCTGTGTGGGCAGCAGTGCAAAACGGGGAAATTACCCAGGGCGCAAGTACTATTACCCAGCAGCTTGCAAGAAATGTCTTTCTGAATTATGACAAAACCTGGCAGCGTAAGGTGGAGGAAATTTTCATAGCTTTAGAGCTTGAGAGAACCTATTCCAAAAACGATATTCTCGAATTCTATGTCAATAATATATATTTCGCAAACGGATATTACGGTATAGAGGCGGCAGCAAGAGGGTATTTCAACACCGGAGCAAACAAACTATCACTCTCGCAGATAGCCTTTTTGTGCGCTATTCCGAATAATCCGTCTCTTTATGACCCGCTTACCAACTTCGACAATACCCTTTCCAGAAGGGACAGGGTCCTTCAGGCCATGTATGATGAGGGATATATTTCTCTTACCGACCTGAAAAATGCAACGGAGGAAGAAATCGAACTTGAATTGCCTGAGAGCGTAAAAAACGATTATCTCGAGACATATACATATTACTGTGCAATCCGTGCGCTGATGGAGGCCGACGGCTTTGAGTTTAAGACAGAGTTTTCTTCGGATGAAGAAAAGGAAACCTATGATGAGTTATATGACATATATTATTCCGAGTACCAGCAGAAACTCTATACTGAAGGATACAGAATCTATACATCTCTTGATACGGAGATTCAGGAAGAACTCCAGACGGCGCTTGATGAGGAACTTGATTCAATAGATGAAGACACGGATGACGAAGGCGTATATAAACTCCAGGGTTCTGCCACCTGTATAGACAATACAACGGGAAGGGTGGTAGCAATAGTAGGCGGCAGGGATCAGGGTATAGCCGGTTATACCTTAAACCGCGCATACCAGAGTTTCAGACAGCCCGGCAGCGCGATAAAGCCGCTTATCGTATATACTCCCGCTCTTGAAAACGGATATACTCCGGATTCTGTTGTGACGGATGAAAAAATAGAGGATGGCCCGTCAAATGCCAACGGCACATATCTCGGAAATATCACTTTGAGATATGCCGTGGCTCATTCCACAAACACCGTAGCGTGGAAACTCTTTGATGAGCTGACTCCTGAGGTGGGGCTTTCATATCTTTTAAAGATGAATTTCTCACATATAGACGACGAGGATTACAGACTGCCATCGGCGCTCGGAGGATTTACGACGGGAGTCAGTTCGCTGGAGATGGCGGCCGGATATGCGACCATAGCTAATGAGGGAAAATACAGGGAGCCAACCTGCATAGTAAAAATAACCGACGCCGAGGGTAATACCATCCTCGAAACGGCTCAGGAAGAGACGGAAATATATGGAGAAAATGCAAGCAGAATGATGACCAGTATGCTCCAGACGGTATTAAAGAGCGGAACGGGAAAAGGACTTGGCATAGACGGAATTTCATGTGCCGGAAAGACAGGTACAACCAACGACAATAAAGACGGATGGTTTGTGGGATATTCATACTACTATACGACAGCGGTATGGGTGGGATATGATACGCCGAAAAAGCTTCCGGGACTTTCCGGAGCCAGCTATCCGGGAAAAATCTGGCATAATTTTATGACGCTCATACATGATGGACTTAGCAATATCAAGTTTAAAGACTATATAAACTACAACATAGAGACGGAAACCGTGCCGGGAATAGTTGAAGAATATGATGATTCGGACTCTGAGGATAACACCTCGGGAGCCGGCAGCTCATCTTCGGGAACTTCGTCTTCGGGCAGTTCAGGCAGCAGCTCAAATTCCGACTCATCATCTTCGGACGGATCGTCATCAAAGTCGCGAGATAGCGCAAATGACAGTGAAGAGGATGAAGGAGAAGAAGATGTAATTAATTCGGAGAGCGAAGAAGTTATAAATGATGATGAAACATAATGAAGAAGCATCGCAAAAATTGCGGTGCTTCTTGTGTTTGAAGCGGAAACCTTGTATAATATTTTGTTAGTATCTAAATAAAGACCAAGGAGGACAAAATGGTTAAGTTATATGAGTCGGGAGCGTACCTTGTAAACGGACAGACACTGATAAAGGATGGGGCAGACGCTGCAAAAGAAGCTGCTGCGGCAGCCGGAGTAAGTGCAGTAGATAAAGAATCCGCAAGGGAGGCTACCATTGCTTATGGTATATTGAAAAATCACAATACCTCGGGGAATATGGATAAACTCAGAATTAAGTTTGATATGCTGACTTCTCACGATATTACATTCGTGGGAATCATCCAGACGGCCAGAGCATCAGGGCTTGAGAAGTTCCCGATTCCGTATGTGCTTACCAATTGTCATAACTCGCTTTGTGCGGTGGGAGGTACAATAAATGAGGATGACCATATGTTTGGCCTCTCATGCGCCAAAAAATACGGCGGTGTATATGTGCCGCCTCATCAGGCAGTCATCCACCAGTTTGCCAGAGAGATGCTTGCCGGAGGAGGCAGGATGATACTGGGGTCTGATTCCCATACACGATACGGAGCACTCGGAACAATGGCTATGGGCGAAGGTGGCCCTGAGCTTGTAAAACAGCTTTTAAACAAGACCTATGACATTAACAGACCGGATGTTGTCTGTATCTATCTGACGGGAGAGGTAGTACCCGGAGTAGGCCCGCAGGATGTGGCTCTTGCGATTATAGGTGAAGTATTTGACAAAGGCTATGTCAACAATAAGGTAATGGAATTCGTAGGACCGGGAGTATCATCATTAAGTGCCGATTTCCGTATAGGTGTGGATGTAATGACTACGGAGACTACCTGCCTTTCATCTATATGGAGAACAGATGAAAAGATACAGGAATTTTATGATATTCA
>CAJOOU010000173.1 GCA_905236735.1 uncultured Eubacterium sp.
CTTAATAGCGCCGTCTGTAGCCATTGTTACGAGATTTACCTTGCCGCCGTCATTTGATGCGAGGAAGATAATGCCCTCTCCAAGCTTTTCTTTAAGCTGGTCTCCGAGGTCTCTTAAGCCGTTCATATCAACGCCATCCACTGCCGTAAACAGGGCCTTTACTCCGCCGATCTCTTTTACCTTATCCATTACATCGCCTAAGGCATCCTTGGCTGCCTTAGCCTTAAGAGCTTCATTTTCACTGCCAAGTTCTTTTATTTCAGTATGCATGGAATTAATCTTTTCCACAAGCACGCCCGGAGCGCACCTTGCAGCCTTTGCAGCCTCAAAGAGCTGTTTTTCAATATTTTTATAGTATTCTAAAACATTGTCTCCCGTAAGTGCTTCTATACGGCGCACACCTGCTGCAACACCGTTTTCTGAAATAATCTTGAACGCTCCGATATCGGATGTATTCTTTACATGAGTACCTCCGCAAAGCTCTATTGAGAAATCGCCCATTGATACTACACGGACTTCATCTCCGTATTTTTCTCCAAAAAGAGCCATTGCTCCCTTTTTCTTTGCTTCATCAACAGACATAATTTCTGTATTTACATCAAGACTTTCGGCTATCTTTTCGTTTACGGTCTGCTCAACCTTTGCAAGTTCCTCATCGGTCATTGCTTCAAAATGAGAAAAGTCAAATCTGGTTCTGTCACCGTCCTGATATGAACCGGCCTGCTCTACATGACTGCCGAGAACCTCTCTTAATGCCTTCTGCATAAGATGGGTTGCGGAATGGTTGCGACAGGTATTCTTTCTGTTAACCTTATCAACCGATAACTCGGCTTTCTGACCGGCTCTTATCATGCCTTCTTCAACATATCCGATATGAGCATAGCGGTTTCCGGTTACTTTTATGGTATCTTCTACAACAAATTTTCCTGAATCGGTTGTAATAATACCCTTATCACCCTTCTGTCCACCCATTGTAGCATAAAAAGGTGTCTTTCTGACGATGATACTTCCCTTATCCCCGTCCGAAAGAGCCTCTGTAATCTCACTTTCGGAGCAAAGAGCTGCAATTACATCACTGTCCGTCAATCTGTCATATCCTGTAAACTCAGTTGTAACGGATGCATCGATTTCCTCATATACGGTAGCATCCGCTCCCATATAGTTGGTTTCCTTTCTCGCGCTTCTGGCTCTATCCTTCTGCTCATTCATAGCAAGCTCAAATGCAGCCTCATCATAGGTAAATCCTTTTTCCTCAAGAATTTCAAGCGTAAGGTCAACCGGGAAGCCATAAGTATCATAGAGCTTAAATGTATTTTCACCGGAAAGCTGCTTTGCTCCGGATTTTTTCATCTCGTCCATCATACCTTCGAGAATTGCAAGTCCCTGATCAATGGTTTTTGCAAACTTTTCCTCTTCGGCAGTAAGCACCTTAAGAATAAAGTCCTTTTTCTCTTCAAGTTCAGGATATCCGTCTTTAGACTCATCTATAACAACCTGAGCTATTTTGCCAAGGAAAACTCCGCTTATGCCAAGCATTCTTCCATGACGGGCAGCTCGTCTGATGATTCTTCTAAGAACATATCCCCTGCCCTCGTTTGACGGCATTACACCGTCGGAAATAAGGAAGGTCGAAGACCTGATATGGTCAGTAATAAGTCTGATTGACACATCATCTGTAGCTTCTGCCTGGTATTTCTTTCCGGAAAGCTCACAGACCTTGTCCCTTATAGCCTTCATTGTGTCAATATCAAATACGGAATCAACATCCTGCATAACCACTGCCAGACGCTCAAGTCCCATACCCGTATCTATATTTTTGTTTTCAAGCTCTTCGTATCCGCCGTGTCCGTCGCCGTTAAACTGCGTAAAAACATTGTTCCAAACTTCCATAAAGCGGTCACAGTCACATCCCACTTTGCAATCCGCCTGCCCGCAGCCGTATTTTTCGCCTCTGTCATAGTATATTTCAGAACACGGTCCGCACGGGCCTGCGCCATGCTCCCAGAAGTTGTCACACTCTCCGGTCTCAGGGTCTCTGAAGAATCTTGTAATCTTTTCTGCAGGTACTCCGATTTCCTTTGTCCAGATTTCGAAAGCCTCCTCATCTTCTCCGTAAATTGACGGATAAAGCCTTTCTTCATCAAGACCGAGTACCTTTGTCAGAAACTCCCAGCTCCAGGCGATAGCCTCATGCTTAAAATAATCACCGAAAGAGAAGTTGCCGAGCATCTCAAAAAATGTGAGATGTCTGGCTGTCTTTCCGACATTTTCTATATCACCGGTACGAACACATTTCTGGCAGGTTGTAACCCTTCTTTTAGGGGGCACTTCCTGGCCGGTAAAATACGGTTTTAAAGGTGCCATTCCCGCATTTATAAGAAGAAGACTGTTGTCATTGTGCGGTACCAAAGAAAAGCTCTTCATAGCAAGATGATCCTTGCTCTCAAAGAACTCCAAATACATTTTTCTAAGTTGATTTACACCAAACTTTTCCATGGAAAATATCCTCCGATATATTTTTTTCACTAACCCGGCCGACCCACGCGGTCAGCCTACGATATTATATACTAATTTCAAAGTATTTTCAATAAATAAGAAGGAGCGCCTAAGCGCTCCCAAAAGATTTATGCCATCAGCTTGCTGAAGTTATCAAAGCTTAAATATTTATATTCGAATTCCTTTACACTGACCGGTCTGTCAAACAAAAATCCCTGAGCCTTATTATATCCGAGTTCGAGAATAACGCTTGCCTGTCTTTCTGTCTCCACACCTTCGAAAATTATATCTTTTTGCGCTATACCTACAAGGTGGGCTATTCCCTCAAGATAATCCCTCTTTGTTCTCGAATGTCCTATTCCTTTTACAAACTTTTTGTCGATTTTTACCACATCAACAGGCGCCTCAAGCAAAAGGTCAAGTGACGAATATCCGGTACCAAAATCATCAATGCTGATTTTAAAGCCTGCCTTTTGCAATGTAGCCAGATCGCTTATAAGTTTTTTGTTATCATCATGAAGTATTGTTTCGGTTATCTCTATTCCCACAAGGTTTCTTGCCACTCCGTAGTAATCACTTATTTTGATTACCTTCTTGGCAAAATCATCATCCTTTAAATGAGCCCTTGAGAAATTCACCGATATCGGCAGAAGATTTCTGCCCTCGATTTCCCATTTTTTTATAACGGAAAGAGCCATCATATAGATGTAATAATCCAGTTCAACAATATTTCCGCACTCTTCGAGAACCGGAATAAACTCTGAAGGAAGAGCATATCCTCCGTCCTGTTTTTTCCATCTTGTGAGAGCTTCGGCACCAATAATGCGCCTTTCGGTAAGTGAGAACTTAGGTTGAAGGAACATTTCGACTTCTCCGCTTTGCAACGCCGCTGCAAGAGCGCATCTGGCCCGATCAAGATTAATAATGTGTCCTTCGGGTGTTGTGTTATACATATGTTTTTCCCCTGTTCTTTAGGCTGTAAGCCTTTTGCCCCATGCCTTATTTATCAATCCTTTTTAAGTATACCCTACAGCTTAACATAATTCAAGAAACATTTCTCATTTCTTCAAGCCTGTTATGCAGTCTCATAAAATGTCCGAGGGTTTCCTCATCCACCGCCTCTCTTCCCGACAGGTAATACTGTGTATGCAGCTTTTCGGATAGATCTGATATATCGTTAATAACAAGCTTTTGCCTGCCTTTATCCGTCTCTATTTTGAGCAGCTGCGCCACCCTCTTTACGGTACCTTCCGCTCCGTCCGCAAGATGCATCCCGGGTCCGAAAAATTCTTTGAAAGAATCCTTAAAATAATTAAAATGTGTGCATCCGAGAACCACCGCACTGTATACCGAAGTATCGTACTGTGAAAGAGCCCTTTTAAGATAGTCTTTCAGCTCATCCGATTCAAAATCCTCTTTTTCGGCAAACTCCACAAGTCCCGGAAGCGGGAGCAGGTCTGTCCGGCCTTCTCCCCCCTCTCTTTTTATAAGATTTTTCAGTTTTTCCTCCCTTAAGGTAACGGGAGTTGCGGTAACAAGTATACGCTCATCGGTCTCAAGAGCCGGTTTTACTGCCGGTTCCATCGCTATAATAGGTAAATCATAGTTTTCCCTAAGCATTTGTGCGGCAACGGAAGATGCCGTGTTGCAGGCAATAACAACCGCATCAGCTCCTTTATTTACAAGAAAATCCATGATACCGGCCGCATATTCTTTTATTTCATCATTACTCTTTAGTCCGTACGGCACATGGTCCGTATCTCCGTAAAAAATGTATTCCTCACCGGGCAATAAATGATATGCCTCATGCAAAACCGTAAGGCCTCCTATACCCGAATCAAAAAATCCTATCTTCACGCCCTATGCTCCCATACTTTTTTTATCTACTTCTTCAACGGTATATACCGGTTTTATTCTGCGGTCACCCTTGTAGTTTTCGTAGTATTTCATCATTATTCTTTCAAGCACGAGTTCCGTATTTTCATCGCCCACATCAATCATGATTACGAGAAACTGCAGACTGCTGTACCTCGTACAAACATCCACATTTCTTATCGTACGGTTTATTGCATCCTCCATCACCTTCATGGCTTCTTCTATTTCCTCTATAAAAACCCTCTCATTTTTCGGTTTTTCAAGAGTAATAAGAGCAAGCCTTATCTCATGATCATATCTGTTTGAGAACTTCTTCAGATATTCAAAAATCTTTGAAAATTCCCTGAGTTCGACATCCATGGCTCCATTGTAGCTGCCGCTGTTTTTTACAGCACTTATGATTTTGGAAAGGTCAACATCTTTGGATATGGTATCATCAGTTTCAGCATCTTTGTAGATGAAATACCCCGCCTTACCGTTTTGTTTTACATGATAAAGTGCCTTGTCCGCCTTATTGTATGCATCACTGAAAATGTCATCCTCAGCCGTTTCACACATACCGACGGAAAGAGAAGCGTCCTTTATTTCAATGTCCCTGTCTTTTGCCTCAAGAAAGTCATGCATTATCTTTTCCACGACTTCAACTACAAAGGTGCTGTCATCACTTTCAATAAAAGCCAGAAACTCATCGCCTCCAAGCCTGCATGCATGTGCTAATGCACCGCATGAATCAAGTTTTTTCTTAAGTGTATCGCCCATAAGTCTAAGTACCTTGTCACCGGCCTTATGACCTATCTGATCGTTTATTTTTTTGAGATTGTCCACATCGAAAAATATAAGCATACCTGAATGTGATTTCATTGCTGCCGTTATTTTCTTCTCTCCGGAATTTCTCATTAAAAGACCTGTCAGGGTATCCGTCTTTGTTTTTTCCAGCTCCTTTTTACTTTCCATCGCCTTTTCGGTCTGAAGCTTTACTTCCTGCTGGAGCTTCTTTTTCATCCGCGAAAATTCAAGGGTTCTGCTTACCCTCTCTATAAGTATTTCGGGAACAAACGGCTTTGTGATAAAATCTGCCGCTCCCATTTTAAAACCTCGTATTTCCGTATCCTTGTCGGTATTGGCCGTAAGAAATATTACCGGAATATCCATTGACTCATTGTTTATTTCTTCAAGCACCGTAAAGCCATCGGTTTCAGGCATATTAATATCAAGAAGAATAAGATCGGGTCTGACCTGCTCAAGAAAAATCAGCGCCTCCTTCCCGGAAGATACCGATTCAATATCATAGGTATCTCCGAGTATTCTGGCTGCTATTTTCACATTTACGGATTCATCGTCAACTATCAGTATAAGCCCACATTTTCCCATATCTAACCCCTTATCATCCTTGCAATGATATCGTTCACCTGCTTATATACAGCTTCGGGCTCTACTCCTATATTAAACCTCATATCTTCGTAAAGTATATTTCCGTTTACCATTGTCATCTTTACATTCTGCTTGCTTCCGCTGTATACGATGTTTTTAACAATATTGTTTTCCGGCTGCATATTGGGCTGATGCATATCTATCATTATAATGTCTGCAAGTTTTCCTTCCGCAAGCACATCGGCATCCTTAAGTCCCATAGCTCCTGCTCCGCCACAGGTAGCTGCCTTAAGCACCTTTTCCGCAGGCACAGCCGAAGCATCATTTTCACGGAGCTTGCCGAGTCCTGTCATAAGAAACATCTCCCTGAACATATCAAGACAGTTGTTTGATGCCGCTCCGTCAGTACCTATAGCAAGGTTTACTCCCTCATCCATATATCTTTGAATCGGAGCAATTCCGCTGGCCAGCTTGGTGTTTGATGCCGGATTGGTCACGGCATAGAGATTTCTCTGTTTAAAAATATCAATGTCTTCATCACTCATCCATACACAGTGAAATCCTCCTCCGCCATAGTCATATATTCCCAGATCGTTAAACAGCTTAGTAGGTGTTTTGCCCCATCTTTTAGCGCATCCTTCCACCTCATCTTTAGTCTCGGAATTATGCATATAGACAGGAGCCTTGTATTTTTTGCCAAGGGCTGCAAGCCCTTCCATTATCTCCATCTTTGTCGTATATTCTGCATGAAAACCATAAACATACGAAATAAGCTCATCCATATTGTTGAACTTATTATAGTCGGCCTCACAGTCATCCACCGTGCCGCCAAAGTCATTTATTGCTCCGCAAAGCACATATCTGAAGCCGCACTCTTTGGCTGCTCTGGCCCCGGCATCCATCTGCATATACATATCAAACCCTGCAGTAATACCGCTTGTGAGATATTCCATTATGCCATGTTTGGTAAGTATGTAAATATCCTCCGGCGTAAGAAGCGCTTCCTTTGGAAACACCTGAGTGTTAAGCCAGTCAGAAAGCGGCATATCATCTGCATATGAACGCAGGAATGTCATTGCCGTATGTGTATGTGCATCCTTAAATCCGGGCATAAGCAGGTTGTTTTTCACATCAATCTCCCTGTCCCATTTAATAATGTTTTGCGGACGCTCTTTATATATTCTGTCGGTATCTGTGCCGTCACCTATATAGATAATGCGGTTTCCTTCTGTCCAAAGCTGTCCGTTTATAATGTCGAAGCCGCCATCCATGGTAAGTATTCTCGCATTATAAAATCTGATATTCATAACCTTCTCCTTTATTACTTCCTGTGTATACCTCTTAATTACTTCCTGTATATACCTTTTACTACCGCACTTACAAGTGCTTCAAATTTCGGTGCAGCCTCGTCTGCCGCTGCTTTTACCTCGTCATGGGTAAGAGGGCTTTCGTTAAGTCCTGCCGCCTTGTTTGTTATAAGAGATATTCCCGATACCTTCATACCCATATGTCTTGCTGCTATAACCTCTACAACGGTACTCATGCCTACGGCATCGGCGCCCAGTATCCTAAACATATTTACCTCAGCGGGAGTCTCAAATGACGGCCCCGTGGTCTGGCAGTATACGCCCTCTCTTATATTTATGCCAAGGTCACATGCTGCATTTCTTATTATATCCTGATACTCTTTCGTATATACATCAGTCATATCCGGAAATCTTGTTCCAAGTTCCTCAATATTTGCTCCGATAAGAGGATTGGTTACAAAAGACGATATATGGCTTGTAATCATCATAAGGTCTCCGACATTAAAATCTGCATTTATACCGCCTGCAGCATTTGTCACAAAAAAACTCTCCGCTCCGAGAAGTTTCATTACCCTTATGGGAAGCACAACATCGGTAATTGAATATCCTTCGTAAAAATGAACTCTTCCGCTCATAAGTACCACGGGTACCTCATCAATATAACCAAAGATAAACCTGCCGTCATGTCCGGGCACCGTTGATACAGGAAAACCCTCTATCTCGCTGTAGCTTATCTCACATTCACACTTAACTTTTTTAGCAAAGCCTCCGAGCCCGGAGCCTAAAGTTATGGCCACAGCAGGCTTAAAATCGGTCTTTTCTCTAATACAACCGGTTACCCTTAATACCTTTTCATATATCTCGTTCATAGAAACCTCCCTATATAGCTTTTAATGGTGGAAAAGTCTTATGCCTGTAAACGCCATTGCCATACCATATTCATCGCAGGCATTTATAACAATATCGTCTCTGACCGAACCGCCCGGCTGGGCAACATACTTAACTCCGCTCTTTTTAGCCCTGTCAATATTGTCACTGAACGGGAAGAAGGCGTCTGAGCCAAGAGCTACACCGTCAAATCGTGATATCCACTCTCTCTTTTCTTCTTTTGTAAATACCTCCGGCTTTACCTTGAAAATATTCTCCCATTTGCCGTCAGCAAGAACATCCATATAATCATCACCTATATAATTATCAATGGCATTGTCCCTGTTTGCTCTTCCGAGTCCGTCAACAAACTGAAGATTAAGTACCTTCGGACACTGACGAAGCATCCAGTTATCAGCCTTTGAACCCGCAAGACGGGTGCAGTGTACCCTCGACTGCTGTCCTGCACCTATACCTATGGCCTGTCCGCCGTAAGCAAAGCACACCGAATTTGACTGGGTATATTTAAGTGTGATAAGAGAGATAATAAGATCTGTCTTAGCACTGTCAGGAATATCTTTATTCTTTGTAACTACATTTGCCAGAAGTTCACTGTCTATTTTAAGCTCGTTTCTGCCCTGCTCAAAGGTAATGCCGTATACCTGTTTTTTCTCCTTTGGAGCAGGTACATAGTTTTCATCTATCTGTATTACATTGTAGTTTCCGTTTTTCTTTGACTTTAAGATTTCGAGAGCCTCAGGCTCATATCCCGGAGCAATAACTCCGTCCGAAACCTCTCTTTTAATAATCTTAGCCGTAGATACATCGCAGACATCGGAAAGAGAAATAAAATCTCCGAAAGATGACATTCTGTCAGCTCCTCTGGCTCTTGCATACGCACATGCAAGAGGAGAAAGCTCACCAAGGTCGTCAACCCAGTAGATTTTGGCGAGGGTATCTGTAAGAGGCAGACCTACTGCCGCACCGGCCGGTGAAACATGCTTAAATGATGTAGCCGCCGGAAGTCCTGTTGCAGCCTTGAGTTCTTTAACAAGCTGCCATCCGTTAAAAGCATCAAGGAAGTTTATATATCCCGGCTTTCCGCAGAGTACTTTTACAGGAAGTTCTGACCCGTCTTCCATATATATTCTTGAAGGTTTCTGATTCGGATTGCATCCGTATTTAAGTTCCATCTCGTTCATTTTATTTCCATCCTTTACATATTTTTGTTAACAATTCTTGATTCGTATTTTCCACTGTTTATATCAATGTATCTTACAAAAAGCGAAACCTTGTTTTCTTCGTTTAAATTCTCCCATAAAAGGCTCGTATACATATCAATGTCATCCAGAACATTTACCTTTTTGGGCTCACCCTCAAAGCTCGGAAGCGGACTGGCGTCATTCATATATGTGTGGATGAATCTGCCTTCACCTTCTTTGGGATTTGAATATGCAAATGTATATCTGTTTACTCCCTCGCTTCTGCCATCATCGCTTTTTAAAATCGACATGGCAAAGTTAAAGTCAGAGTTTTCAATATGCATTATTCCCGAAATACGGGGAGTATAATTCGGAGCATCCGGTTCAAACTCCCTGGTTCTTAAAGCCTGTTCAAATGTCTGCTGCTTGTCCATAAGCTCGTAGATAGTATCAGTCTGATCACCGTTTGTCACTATTGTCTTATTGCCAAGAACCCTTACCGGTGCGTAAATAATAAGGCTCGGATCTTCGAGTTTCGACTCATCAAAAGCCTTGGTTCTGATGCCTTCGCCGTCTGACACAAAAATCCTGTTTCTGCTGTTTGCGCTTCTGCCCATAATAAAATATGCACATACCGCTTTTTTGCCGTCGGGCGTCTTACCAATGATAATACCTCTGCCCGGATATGTGTTACCTGCAAGTTCTTCCGCAATGTTTCTGATTTCCATAATGACCTCCATAAATGAAATCTATTCCTATATATTACCTTTGCCAGCTCCTTGGTGCAAAAAGCACCAGAAGCGGAAACAGCTCAAGCCTTCCGGCCAGCATGTCAAACATTAAAACTATCTTGCCAAGACCTGAAAATCCCGCAAAATTTCCGGCCGGTCCTACCGCCATAAGTCCCGGTCCTATATTGTTTATTGTAGCAGCCACAGCCGTAAAGTTGGTAGTAAAATCGTAATTATCCAGGCTGACTATAATAAGCGAGCCGAAAAAGATAAAGGCGTAGAGCATCAAAAACGCTCCGCTGGCCGCACTAGTCTCCGTCATAACCTTTCTCCCGTCAAGTCTGATGGTTCTAACACTGTTGGGATGGACAAAGCTGCGGAGTTCCTTTTTTATCATTTTAATATAAATCAGTATTCTTGCCACCTTAATACCGCCTCCGGTACTGGATGCACAAGCTCCTATAAACATAAGTATCACAAGTATTGTCTGGGAAAAGTAAGGCCAGGTGTTAAAGTCTGCGGTCGAAAATCCCGTTGTCGTAATGATTGACGACACCTGAAAAAAGGCATATCTGAGGGCCTCAAAAATACTGCCGTAAATCCCTCTTATATTCAGTGCTATTGCAACTGTCGATGCTGCAATGATCAAAAAATACGCCCTTACCTCTTCCGATTTAAGAATGGCTCCTCCTTTTCTGGTGATTATCATATAATATATATTAAAATTCACACCGAAAATCACCATAAATACAGCCACTGTGTTTTGCAGAAACGGTCCGTAAGAAGCTATTGAATCATTAAGTATCCCAAATCCTCCCGTTCCGGCCGTAGCAAAAGATGTGGTAACGGCATCAAAAAGAGGCATTCCTCCTATATATAAAAACAGAAATTCTGTAAGGGTAATCACCACATATATGGCATAAAGTATAATAGCCGTCTCCCTTGCCTTGGGCACCAGTTTGCCGACATTAGGTCCCGGGCTTTCCGCCCGCATAAGGTGCATATTATATCCACCCGTCATAGGGAGAATGGCCATAATAAACACCAGAACCCCCATACCTCCTATC
>CAJOOU010000174.1 GCA_905236735.1 uncultured Eubacterium sp.
ATATATATATTTTCCTTGATGAGGCACCTTTGTAGGTGTTTATTACATATTTATTCAGAGTAATATTGTAAAGGTTTACCGTGAAAGTAAAGCTTCTGTCTCTGATATGCAGGGTGACATCTATACTGCCTTCGGCAGAATCCGATGCCGGATAGATGTCTATGGTACCGTTGTCCGAAAAATAGCAATATACAAGGTTGTCTATCGGATAAGAAAAATACGCATTATCGCTGAGACCATCATAGCATCCGTTGTTGTCGGAAACATCCAGTCCTGATTTTTCCATACCGCCAAGGGAGATGGAAGTGGCGTTTGCGGTCGGTGAATTTATTGTTACACAAGTAGTATCAAGTGTAAGATATTCATCCCAGCTATTGTCCCATTCATATGGGTTTACATCATCTGCGGCTGATTCGTCATTTGCAGTTTCGTTATTGTCTGCTGCGGTTTTATCATCATTTGAGGTATCGGTACTTTCTCCGTATACTTTGTCGGATGAAATATCGATTTCGGATGAATCGGCGCAATATACAGAACATGGATATGCTGTTATCAGCAGAACTGATAACAGCATACAGAAAAATCGTTTAAATAAAATTTTATTCAGCATTCTTTACCTCGGCCATCTTCATTGCACGAACTTTGAGCGGAAGACCGAAGAGGTTGATAAAGCCTTCGGCATCGTGGTGATCGTATAAGTCACCGGTTGTAAAGCTTGCAAGTGATTCGCTGTAGAGTGAATAAGGAGAAGTAGTGCCGGCTTTGATAATGTTGCCTTTATAAAGTTTGAATTTAACTTCACCTGTCACATACTGCTGGGTTGATTCGATGAATGCCTGGCATGCCTCGCGCAGAGGAGTAAACCATTTGCCTTCATATACTATCTGGGCAAATTTGTTTGCCACATCCATCTTCATAGCGTAGGTATCTCTGTCAAGTATGAGCTCTTCGAGCTGCTGGTGAGCTTCGTAGAGAATGGTTCCGCCGGGAGTCTCATATACGCCGCGGCTCTTCATACCTACAACTCTGTTTTCAACTATATCAACTATTCCGATGCCGTGTTTACCGCCGAGTTTGTTGAGCTCTCTTATAATATCGGCATATTTCATTTTTTTACCGTTTAATGATACGGGAGTACCTTTCTCAAACTGCATTGTTACATATTCGCCCTCATCCGGAGCTTTTTCCGGAGATGTACCAAGGACGAGAAGATGGTCGTAGTTTGGCTCGTTTGAAGGCAGCTCAAGCTCAAGACCTTCGTGGCTGATGTGCCAGAGGTTACGGTCTCTTGAGTAGCTGCTGTCCGCAGAGAAAGGAAGATTAATACCGTGCTCTTCGCAGTATTTGATTTCATCTTCGCGGGACTGCATCTTCCATGTATCATTGCATCTCCATGGAGCAATAATGTTTATATCCGGAGCAAGGGCCTTTATTCCGAGCTCGAAGCGAACCTGATCGTTACCCTTTCCTGTAGCACCGTGGCAGATAGCTACGGCATTTTCTTTACGGGCAATTTCTACAAGTTTTTTGGCGATGAGAGGACGGGCCATTGATGTGCCGAGAAGATATTTGTTCTCATATACGGCATGAGCTTTTACGCATGGGGCAATGTATTCTTCGGCAAACTCATCAACAACATCCAAAATGTATAATTTTTCCGCACCGGAGAGCTTTGCTCTCTCGTCAAGACCGTCAAGTTCGCTTTCCTGTCCGACATCAATGCAGCAGCACACAACATCATAATCATAAGTCTCTTTCAGCCACGGTATGATAGCTGTCGTATCAAGTCCGCCTGAATATGCAAGAATTACTTTTTCTTTCATTATTATAATCTCCTTCCGGTTTCCAAAAAATCATATACATTTTACAACATTAAAGGGATATAAGCAAGTGAAAAAATATACATAAAAAATGAATATTTATGCATTATTTTGTGAAAAATGCATAAAGAGATATGGAGTTTGAAGTGCCGTATTTGCTAAATTCACGAAAATTCATCAACTTAATATTCATAGTTGCATATTTATGTGGATGTATGTATAATTATACGCGGATAAAAGAAAGCTGAGGTTATAAAAATGATAAAAGCAGGAATAGTCGGTGCGACAGGATATGCAGGCGGAGAACTTGTGAGAATTTTACTTGCACATAAGGAAGTTAAGATAGAGTGGCTGTATTCCAAAAGCTACGAGGGACAGGTATACTCTGATATTTATAAAAATATGTATACCATGGCGGATATAAAACTTGTGGCCGGGGATCTGGCAAAACTTTCGGAGTCGGTGGATGTTATTTTTACCGCAACGCCGCAGGGATATCTCGCTTCGGTAATAAATGAGGAAGTATTAAATAATGCAAAGGTCATAGACCTTAGTGCGGATTTTAGAATAAAGGATGTAAATACCTATGAAAAATGGTACGGTATAAAGCATCAGAGCCCGGAGTTTATTAAAGAAGCCGTATACGGATTGTGTGAAAAAAACAGAGGAGATATTAAGGGGGCAAGGCTTATAGCCAACCCGGGATGTTATCCGACCTGCTCATTTTTATCTATATATCCTGCTGCGGCAGAACATATTATTGACATGAGTACTGTTATAATAGATGCAAAGAGCGGTACATCCGGAGCAGGAAGAGGGGCTAAGACAGCCAATCTTTTCTGCGAGGTAAACGAAAATATGAAAGCCTACGGACTGCCAAATCACAGGCACACACCTGAAATAGAAGAACAGCTTTCGTATGCATCGGGAGAAAGCGTTTTGCTTAATTTCTCACCTCACCTTGTACCTATGAACAGAGGAATACTTGTCACGGCATATGCCACTCTTCGTAAAAAACCTGATAACACTTCATACAGCGAAGATGAGATAAGAAGCATATATGAAAAGTATTATAAGGATGAAAAATTTGTAAGAGTGCTTCCAAAGGGAGTGTGCCCGGAAACAAGATGGGTTGAGGGAAGCAACTTTACCGATGTAAACATACTTGTAGATGAAAGAACGGGTCGTCTTATTATGATGGGAGCACTTGATAATATTGTAAAAGGAGCTGCGGGACAGGCCGTTCAGAATATGAATATAATGTTTGGTTTAAAAGAAGAAGAAGGATTGGAAATGCCTCCGGTATTCCCGTAAATTAATAATGGATATACAAATCAGGAAAATGTTAAAAGAGGATTATGCTTCTGTACATAAGCTGTGGGAAACAATACATGGCTTTGCTTTAAGGAGTATAGATGACTCTCAGAAGGGAATAGAGAAATTCATAGACAGAAATCCCAATACCAGCATAGTGGCAGAATATGGCGGACGGATAATCGGTACCATACTCTGCGGACATGACGGCAGGACGGCAACCTTTTATCATGTGTGCGTGGATGAGGAATACAGACGCTGTGGCGTCGGTAAAAAAATGGTGGTCTGCGCCATGAAGGCGCTCAAAGAAGAAGAAATAAATACCATATCACTTATAGCATTTACAAACAATGATGTGGGAAATGCATTCTGGAACGGTATAGGATGGACGAAGCGTTCGGATGCGAACCAATACAACTTTAAGCTGAATGAAGAAAACATAATAGCATTTACCAAATAAAACGGAGGATATTCAAATGGAAATATTTGACGGAGGAATCACAAGTCCGAAAGGATTTTTTGCGGCAAATTGTGCGGCCGGAATAAAGTATACGGGCAGAGATGATATGGCAATGATTTTCTCTAAGGAGCCGGCAGAAGTAAGCGGCACCTATACAAGAAATGTGGTAAAAGCAGCGCCCGTAATCTGGGACAGAAATATTACTGCCTCGGGGAAAAAATCTCAGGTCGTAATTATTAATGCCGGTATAGCAAATGCATGTACGGGCGAAGAGGGAATTGAGGTCTGTAAAAAAACATCAAAGGCGGTAAAAAAGGCTTTTGGAGAAGAAAAGAACATAGAAATAGATGAAGAATCGGTTCTGGTGGCTTCAACCGGAGTCATCGGTATGCAGATTCCGATTGATAAAATAGAAAAAGGAGTCGGTATTCTGGTAAAAGGACTGAGCGACTTAAAAGAGGCCGGGGATAAATAGGCAAGAGCCATAATGACTACGGATACCCGCC
>CAJOOU010000175.1 GCA_905236735.1 uncultured Eubacterium sp.
GCTATCTCATTGTCAACCTTTACCTCTACTTCACCTGCTCCGCCGAGCTCACCTATCGCCTTTTTAGCCATAACCACCGGCATGGGGCAGGCTTTTCCCATAGCATCTACTGTAATCATTTGTTTTCCTCCTTTACTCTTAAGATGTGTGCATCTCCTATTCTTCTTGTAACCGCAGTCCTATCCCAGTATTCCAGATAGAGCTGGGCGTATTTTCTTGAAAAATCCATGGCTTCTTTGAGCCCTGCCAAAGTAACCTCCTCATTTACCCCTGAAAGTTCCTTAAATTTATTGAGTACAATTTCTTCGTATTTTTTCAAAACCGCATTTTTATCCGAAAGGTTTACAAGTATTCCGTCTCTTCTGAGCCTTAAGGCTATCATATTATAATCATCTGCCCTGTCACTGAAGTTTTCGGCTACAACCTTATCGTCCGGCGATTTTACTCCCGCCTCTTCATAAAATGCAATGACTTCTTCCCTTAATTTTTCCTGCTCGGGAGTATATAGTATTTCAAAATCCGCCAGAGCTGCCTCTCCTGCACTAATCTTTATTCTGCCTGTCTTTTCATAATACAAAAGCACTCTGTCGCAGTCCGCCTTGCCCTCAAAAGGAAGAGTCTTTCTGAGCTGCGCCTGGTTAATACCTCCGAGCAGAGGATTCTCTTTATGAAATTTTCTTAAAGCATCCTCCACATCATTAAACACCACATCAAGGAGGCTTTTTGAAGTAAACTTCTTGTTTTCGTCGAAATCATCGGCATCAGGAAATACAATATTTCCGTTCTGATACAGTTCCCTGATTTTTTCGGTCATATCCTGAGCCGATATATTCTCGCTGTCTGCCAGAGTCTTTATATCCCAAAGCGAAGTTTTACTTTGCGAAATGCGTTCCATAAGTCTCTCACCCGGCGACTGCGTGCTCAAAGATTGCAGCCGCTTTATAACTTCTTTCCGGTTCCGGCTGTGCTTTTTAGCATTGGCATCTATTATGACTCCGCCGCCTATTGTGATTACAGGCGAGAAAAATCTCAAAATAAAATTATCTCCGTTTCTTACCGCAACTTCCTTATTAAACATAAGCTGTACAAAAGCCTCATCGCCCGGTCCCAGTTCATCATTTTCCAAAAGCCTTATCTTGCACACGGCCTCCTGTGCTCCATGATAAAAATGAAGCTGCGAGTTATGTATTATCAGATACTGCGAACTGTCCGTAATCCTTACCCTTGCATCTATACACCCGGTAAGTACCATAGAGCCCGGACTGCTTAATGTATCTCCCCTTGATATATCCTTTTTTTCCACTCCCGAAAGATTAAGTGCCAGCCTCATGCCCGCTTCACCGCGCTTGATTTTTTTATCATGGTTTTGCACTTCCCTGATTCTGACTGTTCTTTCTCCGGGATATATCTGTGCCTCATCTCCGGCTCTGACACATCCGTCTACAAGGGTTCCTGTTACCACGCTGCCGAATCCTTTTACGGTAAATACCCTGTCTATAGGCAGTCTGAAAGGTCTGTCTTTCCTTTTGGAATCAGTTTCTTCTATTTCCTTTAAAATAATGCTCTTAAGTTCTTCTATGCCCTCTCCCGTCTCACTCGAAACTACGGCAAAGGGGGCATCCTTAAGAAATGTGCCGCTTACCTGCTCTTTAATATCGGCCTTCATCTCATCTATCCATTCCTTATCGACAAGGTCTGATTTGGTCAGAACTATTATACCCTTTCTGATATTTAAAAGAGTGAGTATATCAAGGTGTTCTCTTGTCTGCGGCATTATGCCCTCGTCCGCCGCAATGCACAGAAGTACAATATCTATCCCTGTTGCACCGGCAATCATGTTTTTGACAAACTTCTCGTGTCCCGGTACATCTATGATACTTGCGGTAACATTATCCCCCAGCGAGAGATTGGCATATCCGTTTTCAATTGTTATTCCCCGCCGTTTTTCTTCCTTGAGTCTGTCCGTGTCTTTTCCCGTAAGAGAAATTGTAAGGGCGGTTTTGCCGTGGTCAACATGACCTGCCGTACCGATAATAAAATGTTTCATATAACCTCATCATTACAATCCTGTAATAGCTTCAACTATCTCATACTCATCCTCCGGCATAAGTGTTCTTACGGAGATGAGAACTCCTCCGTTATATATTCTTGAGATAATAGGAACAGCATTTTTTCTGAGTTTTTCTTCAATCTCATCCGCACTCAAATCTTCCGCTCGTATCTCAAGAGCATATCCCGGCAGATATACTCCGGGCATTGAACCTCCGCCCGGTTCATCCTCAGTGTTTACTATTTTTATGTCAACCTTTTCCCGGATATCTTTTTGCACCTCACTCAAAATAAATTCAGCCTTTTTTTTAAGTTCATCATCTTTGGCAAAGAGCATATTAAGGGCCGGTATCTTTTTTATTGCTACCGGATAATCCTTATAATACCTGAGCGTTTTCTCAAGCACGCATAAATCAAGCTTATCCGTTCTAAACATTCTGGTAAAAGGATTCTTTTTAACCTTCTCAATATCCGGTTTATTACCGAGAATTATTCCCGCCTGTGTGCTTCCGAAAATCTTATCTCCCGAAAAGCAGACTATATCACACCCTGCATCCACACAGCTTTTTACGCTCGGCACCTGACCTTTTAAAGCTCCGGGCAGAAAGCTGTCGGTCATAAAAGCTGCCCCGAGGTCGAAAATAACCTTTACTCCTCTGTTTTTTCCAAGTTCGCATAGTTCATTTATGTCAACTTCTTCGGTGAACCCTATCACCTTGAAATTGGAATTGTGAACCTTTAATATAATTTCCGCATTATTCTCATCTATTGCCCTTTCATAGTCAAAAAGATGAGTCTTGTTTGTTGTACCGATTTCCAGCAAATCGGCCCAGCTTCTCTCCATTATTTCAGGCACTCTGAAAGCTCCGCCTATCTCAACAAGCTCACCTCTTGATATGGCAACATTCTTTTTTTGAGCAAGGGTATTTAATACGAGAAAAACCGCCGCTGCATTGTTGTTTACCACCATAGCAGCCTCTGCCCCTGTAATATCGCAGAGGAGCTTTTCCACATGGGTATACCTCGAGCCCCTTGCAGCCTTATCCAAATCATATTCGAGGGTATTATATCCTGTAAGCTCTGTTACTATATGCTCCGTCATTTCTCTTCCCAAAGGAGCCCTGCCCAGATTGGTATGAAGTACGACGCCCGTGGCATTAATGACTCTTTTTAAAGAGTAACTGTCAGCCGCACTAATCCTTTTCTTAAGCTCTAGTACTATCTCTTCTTTAGATGGTATTTCACAGATTTCTCCCTTTAAAGCCGCATCTCTTAACTCGCCAAGATAGCCTTGAACAACCTCTTTTTTCATCTCTCCGCTAAGCTCACTGCCGCAGGAAGTGATTATCTCATTATTTAGAATTATGTCAACCTTCGGAAGGTTTCTTAAAATCTCTTTCCCCATACATCTTCTCTCTTTATATTTAAAAGGAAACTTCGTTTCCTTACATTATACTGGCGGTAACCTGTGAGAATCGAACTCACCCGAGAAGTCAGACTCCTCATACCGGTTTTGAAGACCGGAGGGCACACCAGCCACCCTTAGGCTACCATACAAGCGATACTAGTCTACCACAAATAATACTTTAAATCAAAGCATTTCAATTAACAATACGCAAGCGTTTTTCAAGGAACTCATCCAGTTCCTTTATGGTCTTTGGGAAATAATCAGTATCAATGTATTCTACCGAATCATCCATGCATTTTACATGCACATAAGCATATCGGTCAGAAACCTTTTTAGTATCACCATCTATTTCCACAATCTCCCTTAGCTCGTCTTTCATAATATTGCATCCGCAATAAAAACACTTTCCCTTCTGATGGTCCCATACTTTTCTGTATATTCCGGTCACGGTTCTTTTGCTTCTGTTTGAAAGCCTTTCATCATAGTATTCCGTATCTATATATGGATTCTTTTTTGTACTAACAGGAATATATTGGGGACTTATGGTTTCGCTTATAAAAATAATTCTCGCTTTTTCATCGTTTTTTAATCCATATGTAAATCTTCCATCTGCCCTTTTTACAAAATAATAATTAATAACTCTTTTTGTGCTCCATGATTTACATCTTTTCTCACTAAACCTCAGCAAATACAGTTTCAAAAAAACATCAATATCCTTAAAGTACTTTTCTGCATCGGAATATTTATGGTAATTAGCCCATCCAATAAGTTTTCTGTTAAGCTTTTTTATAAGAGATTTTCTGGTCCCTACATGATTTTCAATTGCCATGCTCAGACCGATTTTAAATTTTTCAACTGCTCTTTGAGAAGGATACACATATACGGCATTGTTTTCATATATATAATATTTTGACATAAATTCAAATCCCCTATAAACATTTACTACTCCGCTTTTTTCTTCCGATAAGGCAAGCCCCCTCTCAAATAAGAACTCTCTAATCAGCAGTCCTACCCTTTCAGCAGTCTCTCTGTTTCTCGTAATAACAATAACATCATCAGAAAATCTTATAAGATTTCCATTTGCATAATCAATATCACCCTCAGGATACAGATGTTTGTAAATAAAATCCTGCATACCGTCAAGTGTCATATTTGCGATTATCGGTGATAACCTTAGTCCAAGTCCTATACCATTATCTTTGGTATAAAGCTGACCTCCCACCAGCCTTCTTGCATCGATGAACTCCTTTAACACCTTTTTATTCATCGGTATATTCTCCAAAATCCAATCCTGGCTTATACTTGAATAAAATTGTTTTATATCCGCCTTAAAAGCATAACGAGGAGGCTCTGTCACCGTATAAGATGATATTCCATATTCGTTAAAAGCCCTTCTTATGTATTCATTTGCATCAAGCTGGCTTCTGCCTTTTCTGTAGGCAAAAGATTTCTTATCTCCCCACGCTTCCGCTATGGGATCTAAAGTCATTGCATAAAGTGCATTCATTGCCCTGTCATAATAGGTCGCTATCTGCACTATTCTTGTCTTTTTGCCATTATTAAGGTGCAAATCTATTCGCGGCATTGCGTGATAATTCTTTTGAGTAAGTGAAAGGGCCGCTTTAAATTTTTCATCAGGGCTTGACCATGCCACACCGTCTATTCCCGGAGTTGTGCCATAATTACATACAAATCTTACCGCCAATAGTTTTGCTTCAATACAGCCCGATATTTTATTTTGATAATATTTTATTTTATCTTTATCTCCGGCATAGGCGGCATAAGCTAATTTTTTTTGGAAATTCTTTACATGCTCCTCGGTTTTTTCCCAGTCAATACTTTCCCAAATTTGCGACAAATCCGCCTTGCTTAGTGAATTAAACATTTCGGTTCTGGGCGTTTCAAAAAGTACCTTCAGCTCATATCCTTTTTCGAGCCTGTAAAATTCTTCTTTTTCTTTAAAAATGCTCAGTTCCCTTTTTCTTATCTCTGCATACGGAACACTTATTTCCATAACTATAGGCAAATGGTCTGAGCCCTTAATTTTAGATAAAATATTGCTTTCCTTTAGGCTTTTCTCCATTCTTGTATCCAAAAGAAAATAATCCAATCTTCTGCCCTTTTTGTCAAGTTTATCCTCGTACTTATGAGACCACCATGTAAACCCCGTTGCATCAGGATGTAAATACCTGTATGTATCGATCAAACCTATGTCAAGCATAGCCCAGATTCTTTCTCTTTCTTCGGTAGCAAAGCCATACTTTATCTGCATCTCCCAATCCCTGTCAACTTTAAAATCGTTTCCACTTAAGGTGACATTCAGATCTCCGCATATAATAACAGGCTTTTTTGCCTTAAGGGACGCCACATATATGAGCAATCTAATATCCCACTTTTTCCTATACTCAAGTCGTTCAATACAAAAAAGAGAATTCGGCACATAACAGTTAATAAAATAAAATGTTTCAAATTCAAGTGTAATAATGCGCCCTTCATAGTCAAATTCTTCCTCTAAAACCTTATCCGAATTAAAGTCCTCTTCATTTAAATATGTATCATCATATAGTCCTTCAATCAGATTTCTGATATGTTCCGCATTATCTCCATACGACATATCATAATATACATTAAGCGGTTTCCACCTGCTCATTACTGCGGTACCGGAATATCCCTTCTTTTTGGAAAATGACCAATAGCAGTAATAACCTTCTTTTTCTATGTCGGATAATCTTTCCGTTACCTTGGTTTCCTGAAACGAATAAATATCAGCATTTACATTAAGCAATTCATCCAAACCTGCTTTCCGCGCCGCTCTCATCCCGTTAACATTCCATGATATAAATTTCATAAGCCCATACTCCCAATATATTTGCAAATATCAGTAGTAATTTTACCACAATGCAACGAGCCAAGCGCAAGTTTACTTGCATTTGGCGACTGCATAGTGATAATAGCCGCTAGCGGCTATTATACCATATATCGCTACTTGTCGTACATTAAACAGAGTTTATGGGATAAAAAGAGAACCCCACATTTTCATGCAAGGCCCTCCTGGTATGTTTTTTTAGTTACTTATAAAAATTAATTTCTATCCTCTTTTAATTGTCACTTTAGAGCTTATACCTGACTTTTTAAGAAGCTTTGTAGCCTTTGCCACCTGCTTTTTGGTGCCCTTAAGTACTATAACTGCCTTGGAAGAAATACCGCTAAAGGCATTCTTGCCCACTGACTTAAGTGATGAGCAGTTAATTGTGATCTTCTTAAGAGAAGAGTCGCCTTTAAATGCGTTCTTTGATATCTTTGTTATGCCGCTTCCTATAGTTACGCTCTTAAGAGATGTGCAGTTACTGAATGCTCCAGAGC
>CAJOOU010000176.1 GCA_905236735.1 uncultured Eubacterium sp.
TAATAGCCGCAGGGAAAAAACGTATACCTACCATTATCCACGAATCGGATATCACTCCGGGACTCGCCAATAAACTTGCCATCCCTCACGCAACAAAAGTATGCTGTAATTTCCCCGAGACAATGAATTACCTGCCCGAAGGCAAGGCCGTTCTTACCGGCTCACCCATAAGAGAAGAACTTCTCTCCGGAGACAAATCCACCGGACTTTCACTGTGCGGCTTTGATGGTTTAAAGCCCGTACTTATGATAATAGGTGGAAGTACAGGAGCCCGCCGCATAAATGACACGGTAAGGAGCTCTCTGGATACTCTTCTGGAAAATTACAACATTATACACCTGTGTGGAAAAGGTATGTATGACAATACTCTCGAAGGCAAAGAAGGTTATATGCAGTTCGAATATGTAAAGGATGATTTGAAACATCTTTTTGCCGCAGCAGATATTCTGATTTCAAGAGCCGGCGCTAATGCCATATGTGAAATTCTCGCCCTCAAAAAGCCGAATCTCCTGATTCCCCTGTCTGCCGCTGCAAGCAGAGGTGATCAGATATTAAACGCCAACTCTTTTAAAAAGATGGGCTTTTCAGAAATTCTTGAAGAAGAAAACCTCACCCCCGAGACTTTAAAATCATCGGTAGATGAGGTCTTTACAAATCGCAATAACTACATAGATGCTATGGCAGGTTCGCCGATGCCGAATGCAATTAATACGATATTTAGTTTAATAGAAGAGATTTCTTAATCTCTTCTGTTTCTTTTTCGTCAAAAGATAAATGCTCCCAGCTCATATGAATACTATCTTCATCACCTTTGTTTCTCGGCACCAGATGTACATGGTAGTGGAACACCGTCTGTCCTGCTGCCTCTCCGTTGTTCTGGAGAATATTCATCCCATCACAGCCGAGCACTTCCTTCATATGGGCAGCCATCTTCTTCGCCAGCTTTGCTGCCCCCATAACTGTCTCATCATCAATCTCGTATATGTTTGCAAAATGATTCCTGGGCAGTATTAACGCATGACCTTTAGCACAGGGGCTCGCATCCATAATCACTGCAAAGTCATCATCCTGATACAACATATTTGTCGGTATGTCTCCATTTGCAAGTTTGCAAAAAATACAATTATCGTCTTTCATCTCATCCTCCTAAAACTCAAATATTTTATCAAGCATCTGCAAAGTCCTGAAATTGCCCTTCGCCGTCATGTCACCGGTCATAAAGGCCTTTTGGAAGGTCTGTCTGCTTTCTGTAATATCCTTCAATGTTTTCCTATCGATTTTGGCAAGCACATCAGGCTCGTCAATTTTCTCATATCTGCACCTGAGCCCATCGCTGCCGGCCTCTAATACAAGCGGCATTTCCTTGCCCTCTATTATAAACTCATAAACAGCCCCAAAGTCCTTCTGCGGTATGTAGGCACGGGTAAATAGCGGTATATACTCGTCCTCACTGCCCTTTTCTTCCTTAAGCAGCTCCGAAAAAAGTCCTTTTAGTTCCTCTATATCCTCTTTTTGCTTTTTTACATAGTCATCATTTGATACATACTGTGACAACTGTTCGCTCTCCTGCGGAGTAAGCTGCATACGGTTCGTCCTTAAAACAGACTTTTTCACTGCCTGATTGCTTGACGGCAGGGTAAGAAGCTTCTGTGAAATGGTGCGATACAGATTCTCTGCTTTTTTTTCTATAATCTTCGTATACTCATTTTTCATCTCAAATCCGAGCATCTCTTCCACATAACCGCACACACCGTCACACGGCAGTCCTCCAAGAAGTTCCCATGCATTCTGAAGAGTAAGCATCCCTTCCTTTTCGCCATAGGTCGTAGACATTACGACCGGCTGCATATAGAGGGTACTTATTTTTTCTTTATCCCCATACAGCCAGCAGGCATCCAGAAACTGCTGCATATAACCGCCTATACCTATCCACTCAATTGTCGTAGCCAGAATTATTGCATCGGCATTTTTCATTGTGGACGGCAGTGATGTTATTTCATTTTTCATCTCATAAAGGTTATACCTCGTCACCTTTACATTCAGTTCCTGCAACACTGACTGCATCTTTTCTATTACATATAGTGTGGGGTCATCCAAAACTCCCCTTCCGCCGTAGTAAATATTTACCTTCATTTATATTCTCCTTTAGCTTTCTTTAGTATAATTTTTTCTACGGCTAAAAGCAAGTGAGTTATTCCGGGTATATGTTCTTTGGTCGTTTTCCAAGTACTGCCGCAGCCATAAATCCGGCCGCAAAACCTCCCGCATGGGCTATATAATTTATCCCGGTACTCCCAAAGCCTATAACAAAATTGAGCAGAATAAAAAACGCCAGTCTCTTTATGCTGATATACTTATAATGCCCCTTGTTTATAACTACCATATAAAGGACTGCTCCAAGTATACCGAAAACGGCTCCTGATGCCCCCGCCGAAACAGCATATTCTCCCGTATGTATCTCCCATGCCATGGTCAAAGCATTGCCGGCTATTCCCGAAATCATAAAGACTACAAAATACCTTATCCTGCCAAACTCTTTTTCTATTATATCTCCGATAAAATACCACAGAACCACATTGCTGAATACATGTTCCGCTCCAAAATGCAAAAATATCGGCGAAACAAGTCTATAGTATTCGCCCCCTTCTATCACATCCATTGTCCAGAGTGCACCCATGCTGCGCATAAACTCCGCATCCTGTGTATCACCCGCTATTTCCGTAACTACATATATTATCACCGTGACAGCTATCATTATCTTTGTAAGAGTTATCCCTCTTTCTACGAGGCTTCCTCTGGTTTCTTCTGCCAGCTGCACATCATTGTAATTTTCATTCATAAACAACAAAGCCTACCTTTCCTGCAAACTTTATCATTCATTTGAAATATAGTCAATTAAAGATTAACTCGCTGTTTCCGAGTTTTATACAGTCTCCCTTTTTAACGGGTACTTCCTCCCCAGGATTAAGGAAGCATCCGTCTATCTCTACTCCGTTTTTTGAATTAATATCCGAAATATAGAATTCTTCTCCTCTTTTTGCTATCTGCGCATGAAGGCGGCTCACCGACTCGTCCTTTATCACCACATCACAGTATTCACTGCTTTTCCCTATGGCAGTAATATCCTTAACAAGCCTTACGGTTTCCCCGCTTCCTTTTATGGTCAGTTCTCCACGAACAGTATTTTTTCTGTCAACATAGACCGTTTCATAATTTTTTTCCTCAGGCTCAAATATAACGGGACCGGCCTTTATCTCATCTCTCAAAATGTCCGGTTCCTTATCAGCGTTTTTCTTTTTCCAGAACCTTTTCATAAAAAAGCCTTTTACCCGGCCGCCATCCTCATATGTAACGATTTCCTCTTCGGGCTCAGCTAACGCCTCTTCCTCCTTAGCTAAAGGTTCATCCTGCAAATCTCTGCTCATACCTGCACAGGCCTTAAATATGCCTCCGCCCGCCTCTTCATATATGCCGTACATAAGCCCGGCCGCCGACTCTGCAAAATAGCCCGGACTTTTAATCAGCCTCTCCGTAAAGTCTTTGAATCCGTTTTCTTTACCTATATCCATCCTGTATATAAACTGATAACTCTCCGTTGCGTAATTAAAAAATATGAACTCCTCATCAAGTACCAGTCCTTCCGGAGAAAGCATATATCTTCTGCACTCTTCTTCCGCAGCTGCCATTGCATACAGCAGGCTTCTGATATCGTCCTCCTTATATTTTCTGCGTTTTAATCTGCTTTTTAATGATTCCTTTCCCGACAGTCTGTATGAAATCCTCTCTACGCCGTTAACCCGTAGCAGTCTCGGTCTGATAAATCCTTTAATCTGATTAACCGAAATCATCTTTTTAACAAAATCACTTGCATCCGGATCGTCTCCCATCTGCAGGTATGTTTCCCCAAGTTCTTTTACAACACTATAATCCATTTTCGCCTCACTGTTTTATTCCACTAGTCTGTATTTACGAATGGCCTCAACCGGTCTTACGCTTATCACCCGACTTTGCGCGCCTATATCCTCGCTGCTCTTCCATCCGATTTTTTCCATCCATCTCATAAAAGGTAATACAGTATGCCCCCGTATTTCCGTCTTTATCTGCATCAGGGTATACTCTACACTCTGTGATACATCCACAACTCCCACAAGAGCATTGTCTTTGTTTTCTTCGGCGTATTTTTCTATATCACTGCTATCTGCTCCGTTTCCGCTGTTAATCATCTCCAGCGCATAATCTGTTATAGACACTGCATTAAAATAAGCAATGTCTCTGTCTCCAAGCCAGGTCGCTGCCATACACACAAGAATTAGAATCCCTAAAATAAAGGGCATGAGCAGAGACGCCTCAACTGTAAATGATGCCTTTTTTATATCCATCATATTCCTCCCATAGCAAGTACTGCGATATATCCCCCAAGTACAAAAGGCAAAAATGCAAACTCATAATGTCTGCTTCTCCTCTTTACGACAATCTGGTACACTGAAAAAAGAGCTCCCAATGACAGGGACGCAAAAAGCAATACTATGTTGCCCCAGAACCCGAGCAGTATTCCCGTGAAAACAAACACCAGTCCGTCTGCCACTCCCACTGACTGTCTGCTTACTGCTGCCGCAATCAAAAGAAATACTCCGACCATGACTCCGCAAAATACCCCGGCCATATCGCCTCCTGAAAATACGCTATAACATGCCGCTACTGCCACAGCGGCAAATACCGTGTATATATTTACCCTCATTCTTTTGCAATCCTGCCATGCCCATAGACCCAAAGCGGCCAGAATGCACAGTTCTTTCCACATATCTATCCTCCGCATTTTGAGCAGGGACCTCTTCCTCCCACTTCAGAAATCGGCACACAATAAATTGTCCTTTTTAGTCCCTCGCAATTTATATCCCTATGATAGCTCTCCCCATAGGTAGTAATATACACGCTGCCCGCTCCCGTCTTTGACACCACACACGACCTGCATGCATAATAAATATGTCCGCTGCTGTTCCTAAGATAACTCAGGGCCTCGTATGCCACCGTTTTTATTGACGGATTAAGATACGAACATTCCCTGTCTCTATGATACACCGTGCCGGTCTCTGTAATATATACCATCTCCTCATCGTCTGAAGATGTTTCCGTGGGATCATATCCTGTCCACTTTCTCAGTCTGACATTTTCAAGGGCTATAATCTTTCTTCTGCCAAAAAACCTTACCGGGATATCAGTATATGCCGGAGCCGACAGGGTTATGTACTTTCCACTGCCACTATCTTCCGCATAGGCTGCTGTTGCAAGTATCCTTGCCGATTCAAACACCCCCACCCTGGTCTCCATCTGGTCTCTCATGGCAATAAAAAAATACAATATAACCACACACGCCAATAAAAACACCGGCAGGGAAAGTGCAGCCTCAACTGTAAAAGAGCCCTTATTATATTTGTCATTCATATGTATAGTATCCTTCTTTTTCAATGGTATACGACCGGGCAAAGAAAGAGACCGTCCCCAGGAGTCCCGCAAAGACCCTGCCCGTCGTAAACCCTGCCTTCCAATCTATTCCGACTATCATATTATCGGCGGCAAAATTGCCATACCATTCTTCCTGCCTGATATTTATTTCCATAATGTCAAGGCTTCTATATACCCTGGTTTTTCTGTTTTTTATAAAGAGAATCATCTCCAGATACTCCTTATATCCCAATTGGATATTACCACTCTCAAAATCCGACAGTTTCTTTCCCGCAAAAAGAGCCTTTACATCATCTATACTCTCCATAAATGCCCATGCCGTTATTACGGCTATTTGTATAATACCAATAAGCTCCGGCACAACAAATATTCCCGCAATGGCTATGGCAACTATCCTTGCCCTTTGCATCTTTTGGCTGTCTTTTATATCTTTTGCCAGATTCACAGCCTCCCTTAATGCCACCAATGTCTCTGCCACCTTTTCGAGGTTGGCTCTGTCGGTATTTCTTCCCTCACAGATATATTCAATCTCATAATCAAGCGCGCTGCCTTCTCTTTCATGTCCATAGTATCCGAATTTGTCTCCGAGATATGCGGTAAATATGAGGTCATCGCCGGCATTTATACCACTGTCTTCATTATGGGTGCCCTTCCTTAAACTTCGCTTTGATACAGCCCTGCTTAAATCTGCCGCCTTCGAAGAAATATCAGAGGCATCATCTATCACAAGTCCCAGCACTCCCTGTCTCTTAATCTCAAGCACCTTTTTCAGTATCCCCATGTCCTCTGCAGGCACACATCCGGCCATCTCTTTTTCTTCTTCCGTTACAGCCACGCACTCTTCTTCGGATTTATAGCTGTCGTCTGAAAGTGCCCCGTCTCCCTTTTCGATGTTTTTCAGGGCACTGCTTAACGAAAGGTCCTCTTCATCAATATCTCCGCATATTGATACTGCCTTCTTAAGAGCCTCTACTGCAAGCTTCCCTTTCATATATTCACACGCCATTTTTACATACGGCTCCCCTTCATCATCTGTAAGAAGCCTGTATGCCGGTATGGAGGTTATAATATCCGGAAAGGCAAAAAGACCACTGCCTGAATTTGCCCGGGCATTATTACCCAGCCTGTAATTAACAGCCTCTATGTCAAACCCGCTGCCCGAATATGCTCCATCAAGGGCAAAGATTTCATACCTTTCAAGCAGTTGTCTGTTGTATTCGGCAAATACGGAATCTGCCGCCGCCATGGATATGATTTCCGCATTTACTCTCTGCCCCTGATATCTGACGCCTTCAAGCAATGTAAATAAGATGGCAAATATCAAAAGCATTACAAGAGTCAGATATACGGTAATACTCCCTTTTTTTATCATACTTCTCCCGCGTTTGAGGTAATGGTATCAAAGATGTCACCCACCAGAGAAGTAAGCTGCTCTTTAAAAATCAGAACCAGTCCTATGAGTACCACGAGTATAAGAATAATTTCCACTACACCCACACCATCTTCTTCACAAATAACACCTTTTAACTTACACCACAGTTTAAAAACCCATCTTTCCATTTTGACTCCTTTCTTCTAGCCCGAGAATGTTATAATTCCCGGAACGGTTACAATTACCATTACAATAACCATAAGTATCATCATAGGTCCGAGGAGTCTGGTACCTGCTTCCTCTCCCCTCTGCTTTGCCAGAGACTTCCTTGACTCAAAGGCATCTCTGACCTCGGCTTCGAGAAGCTCACCCAGTCCCTCTGAGCCTTTTTTCAGGTTCTGGGTAATGACGGAAGAAAGCTTAAGGTACTCCCTGAGAGAGCATCTTTGCCCAAAAAGCTCATAAGCGTCCTTCTCTCCCAATCCTTCTTGCATCTGATAATAGATTATCAGCATCTCCTCATAAACATATCTTTTCTCTTCCTTGCTGTCCCTGTATTCTATTGCTATCTTTTCCCATGCCTTCCCTATCGTCATACCCGCCTCTAACAAAAGGGAAAGCTTGCTTACAAACTGAGGATAGTCAATCAGAAGCTGTTGCTGCCTCCTCATGTATCCCTCCCGCACCCTGTTTTTATCGTGATACAAAAACAGAGCTGTCAGTATTATTAACAGAAGGAGCATTTTGCATACAGCATTTTGCCTTTCTTCCTTCCATGTGACCGGAACATCACCTATGGCCGCAGGTAAAACAAACTCCGTATCTTCACAAGTCGCCTCATCTGCTGCGTCAACGGCATTTTTCAGACTCTCAAGTGCAATCTCCTCTTGATTTTTATCCGGCGGAAACACCTTAACATACTGCTCATATATAACGATTTCCTCCCTGTAGCTGAGTTCTGCCGAAAGCCTGACTATCGTCCCTTTTTCAGAAACATCTTCGTTTTTTACCCTTCCCGATGAATCTATAATGCGGTAATCACTCACGCTCCACTCGGCAGCTACCATCCCTTCCGCCAGACTTTCCGGGAAAAAAAGGTCCTGCGTTATATGCTCTGCGCTGTCATTTTCGCCCAGAAGTTCCCCGTCAAGTTCTGCCTTGGCCCGGTTGAAAAGCTCCGATATTTCTTCTTTGGTAAGCTTCCTTTCTGCAACCGTTACATCCAGCGGATATTCCTCTCCTTTGACCTGTGCCACGAGATAGGTCTCATAGCCGCCTTCTCCGGCATCGTTGCGTATCAAAGTCCCGCCTTCCTTTAAAAGTCCGCTGTCATGGCCTGCCCATACCGTTACTGCCAAAAGTGCTGTAGCCGCACAACCGATTATTATAAGCATCTTTGTTTTATGCACAAAATACCGCTTTAGTACTTCGTTTTCCTTCTCACCGGGATTAATCGCTCCAAGCTTTGCCACAAAAGCCCTGTCTGTCGAAACCTTTTTTTCAAGTCTTTTTTGTACGGTTCCTATCCTAAGTATTCTTTTTGCAATTCTTTCAAACAATGTTCCTCCCACATCACACTTCTATATCAACTATTTTTTCAGAGACAATAAAGGCTGCGCCATATGCCGCCAGCAGTATACTCATAATGACTATACCGGTTAAATTCCCGTAGAGCACATCCAGATATCCGGGGCTCGCCCCTTTCAGATACAAACATATTCCGAGCGGAAGCAGACTCATTATCCTCTGCTCCATCCTTTTTCCTGCCGTCAGTGTTCTGATTTCGCTTTCAACCTCTATTTTCTCCCTTATCTGCAACACGCTTCTTTGTATAATTTTGCGGTAGTTTCCGCCGCTGCGCTTGGCAAACTTCATAACCTCGCAAAAACTCTGTGCTTCTTCAAGCTTTGAAGATTTTGCAAAGTCTCCAAGCACTGATTCAAGGCTTTCATTCATATCCAGCCTTGCCGAAATAGCGGCAAGCTTTTTTACCATTATATGGTCCTTCCCAAGCAAGGCTGCCAGTTCGCCCAATGAAGATTTCCATGCATTTTCAAGGGAATACCCAACATTAACGGCTGCCATTACCAAAAGAAGACACTCTTTAAATCCTTCTTTTAGCTTTTCCGACTCCCTGCGAATATGCAGATTCTCCTTTCTTTTTACATACCATCCCGCTATGGGCAAAAGCAGCACTCCCACTGCAAAACTTCCGTAAAAAGCTTCACCCAAAGCTCCAACAAGCAAAACAGCCTCTCCAATATACAATGCCCGTTTCCTTAAACCGAGTTTATATACATTCAAGCTTTTCGCGGTTTTTAAGCTCTCCGATTTTTTCCCAATTCTCTCCTCCTTTTTTTCCGCTATACCTGTAAATGGGATTGAGGATGATTTCCCCATCTTCGTATCCCAATAGTTCCTGAATCTCCAAAAGTCTCCTTTTGCCGTCTCTGCTCCTGCCGAGATGAACCATAAGGTCTATACCTGCCGCTATCTGTCCACGGATGGCCGCCACCGGCATATCCACCGCCATAAGTATCATGGTTTCAAGTCTTTTTAGCATATCCTTGCATGAATTTGCATGTCCCGTGCTAAGTGAGCCGTCATGTCCCGAATTCATAGCCGAAATCATATCCAGTGCCTCTCCCGAACGCACTTCTCCCACTATAATCCTGTCCGGTCTCATCCTCAGCGCGCTTTTTATAAGGTCTCTTATGGTTATTGCCGCATTTCCTTCGGAGTTTTTGTTCCTGGTCTCAAGTCTTACAAGGTTTTCAATGTTTTTAAGGCACAGCTCTGCAGAATCCTCTATGGTTATTACCCTTTCTCCTGCCGGAATATAATTGGCAAGTACATTCAAAAATGTGGTCTTGCCGGAACTGGTACCGCCACTTACAAAAATATTCATCCCGTTTTCAACCATCTCCTTTAAAAATCCCGCCACCTCTTCATTAAGACTCCTCCTCTCCAGCAAGTCATCCATAGTAAAAGGATTATCCGGAAACCTTCTTATAGTCACTATCGGTCCGTTTATGGCTATAGGGGAAAGTACTATATTAACCCTGGAACCGTTTTCGAGCCTTGCGTCCACAATAGGGTTCATTTCGTTTACCATTCTGTTGTTTCTGCCAACGATAAGTTGTATTATATCTTCCAGTTTTTCTTTTGAAGCAAAATGCTTGTCCCATCTTAAGAGTTCTCCCCTCCTTTCTATAAAGATGTCATCCGGTCCGTTTATCATTATCTCCGATACCCCGGCATCATCCACCAGTTCCTGAAGCACATCAAGCCTTCTTAGCGAATTAAAAACCGCAAGTCCTGCCTTCTTTTTTTCATCAAGTCCAAAAATCCTTTCGTCTCCTATCACCTGCTCATCCACAAGCTCCCATACTTCATCGTCGGTGAGTTCTTTGCCGAACTCCATCTTCTCATATACCTGCTGCCTTATGTTTCTGACAATTTCTTCTGTCATCCGTCCTCTTTCCTTTTCAAAACGCTTCTCACATAATCTCCCATATCGCCCCACTGCCAGCATGTAAGCATATCCGTACCAAGAAAAATATTTTCCATATCGGGTATTCTCAGCCTTTCCAGCAAGACTCCCTCACAGCCTCCGGCTTTCAGTGTCTCCTCAAACTGTTCACATCTTGCCTTATTGTAAGAATTGGCTATATAGGGCATGTATACGGCACTTGACCTCCGGAGAACTTCGTAAAAACACGGAACCATACCTCCCATATCCAGAATTACCGTATCAAAGGATTCGAGAGCCTCTATCTTTTCGATAAATGCAGCCCACTCCTCCCTTCCTGCCAGATACATATCCGCAGAATTTTGCATAGGCGGTATATAGGAAAAACCGTTTGTCACATATGCCATAGACGATACGAGGCTGTCAATACTGCCTGTATAATGGCCAAGGCTGTAAATAAAATCCGAAACATCCCTGTCGAATTTCATCTGCAGTATTCCCTCAAAGCCTGCATTTTCGCATAGGTTTATATAAAGCACTCGGTCCGTCTGCGCCATATTCATGGCAAGTGTCAATGCAAACGGAGTCTGATAGATACACCTGTCCGGAGAATATACCACCACCGGCGAAACCCTCTTTGCAATATGAGAATTCTGAGCCTGCCTGTCATACTGCGAAAAGAGCTCCCTGATTATTTCATCCGCCGCGCGGTATTTGTAAATTCCTTCACCTCCCTCGTTCTCCGTAACATATATACATCCCTCCTCAGGCTCACAGCCTTTATAACCTTCCGGCACAAGTACTATGTCCGCTCCGTGATTTTCTATGTATCTCTCAAACTTTTCCTTATCCCAAAATCCCGACACTTCGGTCTGTCCGTCATTATGCCTGTTCATATAAACCATAAGACCTTTTACAAAATCCGGTGTTTCATCAAAAATAGCTATTTCAATCCTGTTCATGGTTCTCCCTTCCTTCTAAAGCCCCCGGTAAATCATTCCACAAAAAGTCCCTATAAGAATCGGAAATGCAAACCTTATTTTACCGGGCTTTTGTCCTGACAAGACTACGGCCGCATACAAAACCAGTCCGGCGCATCCGGAAAAAAATATAACATAAAGCGTGTTTTCAAATCCTGTAAATAAACTGACAACGGAAATAAGTTTTATATCTCCGGCACCAAGTCCCCCTGTGCAGTAAAAAAAGAATAATACCACCACAGGCAAAGCCGCATCCTTTAGTAATGAGAAGATATCACCGTAAGGAAGGCTGCATCTGAAATATCCTGCGGAAATAATACCAAAGAGAATTATAAGATTATCGATTTTCATCCTCCTGTAATCGTCAATAGCACCAAGGCTAAGGATAACCAAAAGAATAATGTTTTTTAAATCGCCCAAGTCCCCCTCCCTTTGTATGCAAAACTTTATCACTCGAACCGCTTACTTGCAATATGGCAAAATAACCAATTCAGATATTTATAAGTTATGCACAAAAAAAGCCCCTTGCAGACCCGGATAATTTTGTGAGTATTTCACAAAATTTTCCCGGACTCCTCTGCAAAGGACTCTGGTTTATTATTTTTGTTTTATTTTTCCGGTTATTTTACAGGAAAAAAATCAGCATATCCACCAAAAATGTTGGTATTAGAAATGCACACGACCACACCATATATCCGAAAAACGACGGCATCTTTACACCGTTTTCTTCGGCAATGCTCCTTACCATAAAGTTCGGAGCATTGCCTATATATGTGTTGGCTCCCATAAATACGGCTCCGCAGGAAACCGCCATAAGTATCTTCGGGGCCACAACTCCTACCGTTGTAGCAACTCCGCTTGCCGCACCGAGCGTACCTGCCGTCGTCAAAAATACCAGATAGGTCGGAGTATTATCAAGGAAGCTGGAAAGTGCACCCGTTATCCAGAACATCTGCCACGGCTGAGTAAGACCAAGTTCTCCTCCCCTACTTTTTAAAATAAGCAGTGCCGGTATCATGGTAATAAAAATTCCGATAAAAAGTATTGCCACTTCCTGAATGGCTGCCCAGTTGAAATGGTTATTAAGTCTTATCTGCTTAGGAGTTGTTTTGAATGATAAAAAAGCCGCTGCAAGGATTATTGCCACCTCAATTAAAGCCGGATAAGTAAGTGTTACCTCGCCTATAATATGTATGCCAAGTCCCTCTCCCGCCGCATTTTGAAAAAGAGATAACAACGGCAAAACACCGCTAAGGATTACTGCACCCACTATCATTACAAGAAAGATTATGTTATGAGTGCCCGTAAGTCTCAGATGCGACTGCCCGGGATTGATATCCGGTCTGTTGCCGTCCGCCAGGTCTTTTCTGTATGCCCGCGTATCCAGCAGAAAGAATACTCCCAAAAGCAGGATTATATTCACTAAAAACACAGGAAAAAGCTTAAAACTCCAGAAAAACGGAACACCTCTCATAAATCCCATAAGAAGAGGCGGATCGCCCACAGGAGTCAGACAGCCTCCGATATTGGATACGAGGAAAATAAAAAATACCACTATCTGGGTTCTTCTGTTTCTCCAGCTGTTTGCCCTGATAATAGGACGAATCATAACCATACTGGCTCCGGTAGTTCCTACCCAGCTTGACAGAAGAGTTCCTATAAGCAGCATTACCACATTTACCTTTGGAGAACCAACAAGATCACCTTCAAGGCATATGTTTCCCGCCACACAAAAAAGGCCGAAAAGCAAAACAATAAATGTAAGATAATCTCCCACTATGCTTTCCGCCACTTCTTCAGCGCCGGTATATATGCCGTATTTTATACAAAAGGGAATAATAAAAAGCAGGCTCCAGAATATCACAGCATACTGCTTGTTCTTTTCCCACCATTCGTCTTTTACAAGAGGACACACCGCAATACATAAAAGCATTCCCACAAAGGGAATACAGCTCCAAAGCGGCAGACTTGCTCCTAAATCCATTTCCTATACCTCGACTTTAAGTCAAAATA
>CAJOOU010000177.1 GCA_905236735.1 uncultured Eubacterium sp.
CCTCCTATGGCATTTTCATGAAAGAGTTTTTCTTTTAATGCATAAAACGGTCCGTTTCCATCCTTAATCTCCTTTTTGGGCGGCCATTTCATAAGACCGAAAGGTGTCATCTCTTCAGTTTCCACACCGCAGGTTTTATTATACTCCTCTGCGGCCTCAAGTATTTTTTCATAAGGCACAAAAAGCTTATCGGCAAGTTCTTTTAATGTATCTGCCTTTACAGTAGCCCCCCATTTAATTTCCCTTTCAAAATCTTCCTTCCATTCGTCAAAGAATCTGTCCATATTACACCCCGGCACATCCTCGGGTTTGCCCTTTGAGCGTTCCATTTCTTCTACTATCGTCGCTTCGTCAAGTATCTTCCACAGATATCTCCTGTCATCATACGCAAGCGGACTTATCATCTCGCCAAAGCCCCCGTTTTCAAACACCTCTCCTTTATAATTGATTTCAAATCCGCTGTGTGACCTTGCGGCATTTAACGATGCCGTACCGAAAGGATGCCTCATTGGTCCGAACATCGCAACTCTTGCGTTTTCATAATCAATATCCGCTCCATGCTTTCGGGCTATCTCTATAGCATCTCCGGTGCAGCTTGCACAGGTAAACACATGTACAGGCTCTGTGCCTTCTTTGTAAAACAGGGGATTGAATTCATTGGTCAGCTTTTTGTTTCTCGAAAAAGAACCTGCCGCAAGAACAACCGTTGGAGCATTAATTTTAATCTCTCCTCCTTTGTCCCTTGCCACTGCTCCGCAAAGCCTTCCGTTCTCATCAAACCTCAGGTCATAAAGTGCAGTGTTGTAAAGTATTTCTCCCCCCGACTCTTCAAATATTTTAAGAAGCTTATTACACAAAAACCATCCGGTGCCTCCGGGACCTATTGCCGTATCTATCCTTTTATGATTATACTCCCAGTCATAAGTCGCCACCGGGCCGTATCCTCCCCAAAAAAGAGGACCAAATTTATAATCCCGTCCAAGATTATGTTTTTCAATAAGCCAGTCTACAAAGTCCACATTTGCATCAAATATTCTCTGCAAAACATCACCGTCTACCCGGCCTTCGGTCTTTTCCATAAACTCATCATATTTTGCCGCTCTCTCATCTTCCATTCCGGCCTCTTTATGCCAGATGGAATAAAGATTTCTGAAACAATGTGCATACCAGGCACTTCCGCCTGCTTCTTTGTTTTTTTCTATTACAAGAACCTTCTTTCCGCCCTCGGCGGCTCTGGCTGCGGCTGCAAGTCCCGATGCGCCTCCTCCCACTACAAGAACATCACAGTTTTTTTCAATAAGTCCATGTTTTGTTATCTCTTCTTTTATATCGGGATTTGAGATAACATTGTTGTGGCAGACAGATGCGCAGTGGCCGCAGTCTATGCATTTTTCCGCATCAATAAAGTATTTTGAGTCCTTGAACCGTACTGCCTCTGCCGTACATTCCACCCTGCATCTGTGACAGCAGGAACAAAGCTCCTGATTTATTATATAAGCCATTTTTCATCCTTTCCTGGTTTCCTATTCCACACGCAGTGACTCAATGCTCTCAAGTTCCTCTGCCGTCATATCGGCAGCCTTTTTCAAAAGAACCTCGCGTCTTACCTTGGCAATTTTTTCCGTAGAAAAGCTTCCTGCTCCGCCTTTTAGTCTCGGGTCAAGTATATCTCTTACACCGTCACCGAACATGGCCGAAGCAAGTACCATAAGAGTTATGGCTATACCGGGTGCAAACGCAAGCCACGGAGCCACAAACATATACTCCGTTCCCGCCTTGGTAAGCATACCGCCCCATGACGGAGTATTGGGGTCTACTCCAAATCCCAAAAATGACAGCCCGGCTTCAAGCATTACGACTCCACCTATGGAATTGGCAAGGTTCATAATGATAATCGGCATGGTATTGGGAATAACATGTTTAAACATCTTCCATCCCGTCCTTGCACCGAGCATATTGCTCATTTTTACATAACCACTGTCTTTTACGCTCATGGCTGTACTTCGGTAAAGCCTGGTATTGGCTATTCCTCCGGGTATAGATATGACGATAATAAGCTGCCATAGTCCCGAGCCGAGTATAGTCATAAGAAGAAGGGTTATCAAAAGATTCGGTATACACTGCCATGCATCAATAAATCTTTGTAAAAGCAAATCAAATTTGCCTCCCACTACCGCACTTACCGTGCCCAGAAGCGCTCCTATCACAGTGGATATTATTGTACAAAACAGTGCCAGCACCACAGAAGTCCTTGCCCCGTATACTATATAGCTGAACACATCTCTTCCGAGATTATCCGTCCCCAGAAGATGCTCGGATGAAGGCGGCTGAAGCTTATGAATAATATCCTTTGAAATCTGTCCTCCCACCAGTTTTGATGGTGCTATCACATCTGCAAATATGGCAAGAAGTACAAAAAATATCAGTATTATAAGTCCTGTCGCCGCTATCTTTTTGGTTTTAAACAAAAGGGTAAAAAACTCCCTGACCTTTTTTCCGGTCGCGCTTTTTTTAGGTTTATCAGACATTTTTATTCCCCCTTTACTCAAGTTCTATTCTCGGATCTGCCCATTTATATGACACATCCACAACAAGATTAACAAGCATTGTAAAAATCGAAAATACTAAAACACATCCCTGTACCACAGGATAATCCCTGTCATTAAGAGCACTTACAACAGCCTGCCCCATGCCCGGCATATTGAACAGATTTTCCAGAATAACCGAACCGCTTATAAGCATGGCTATTGCTCCACCTACAATGGTAATAACCGGAATCAGAGCATTTCTGAAAGCATGGGTATACATTACCTGTCTCTCCCTGTCTCCCTTTGCCCAGGCCGTACGGATATAGTCCTGTCTCATGGTCTCAATGGTAAGGGTTCTTACTGCCCTGATCTGTGCTCCCGCCTGCGTTAGCGCTCCTATTATCGCCGGAGGCAGAAACATATTGAGATTGGCCAAAGGGTCTTTTAAAAACGATATATACTGAGGCGATGGCGCATATCCGAACCACACTGCAGGATAAATAAGCACAAGTTCTCCTATCCAGAAGGCCGGTATCGACATAAGTACAATTGAAATCACTCTTATTGCGCTGTCACTTATGGCATCCTGATGCGAAGCACAAAAAAGTCCGAGAGGAATTGATATTAAATTGGTAAGCACAAGGGTAAGAATTCCCAATTCCAAAGATACCGGAATCTTTGATAATAACAGTCCGCCCACCTTTGTATTTGAATAAAGTGATGTTCCAAGGTCTCCTCCCAGCATCTGCCCTATCCAGTTTACAAACTGCACCGGCCATGGCTTGTCATATCCGAGTCTGGCCATAAGTTCCTGTTCATCTACTGTAATGCCTGAAAGTTCAAGCTTGTATTTCATCATCTCGACCGCACTGCCCGGTACAATTCTGAGCAGTATAAACACTATGATACAAACCATTATAAGAGCGGGTATCATAAGCATCAGCCTCTTTACTATGTACTTTCCCATCTTACGCACCCCCTTTTTTTACTCTGTGACAGGCTACAAAATGTCCTTCTTCCACTTCTTTATACTCAGGTTCAGCTTCCCTGCACTCTTCAGTAGCATAAGGACATCTCGTGCAGAAGTTGCATCCTTTTGGCGGATTAATGGGTGAAGGCACTTCCCCTTCAAGAAGGATTCTCTTTCTCTCCCTGTCTACCACAGGATCCGGAATAGGCACTGCTGAAATGAGCGCCTGTGTATACGGATGAAGCGGATTGTCGTATAAAGTCTCCGCATTTGTATACTCCATAATTTTACCCAGATACATTACGGCAATATTATCAGACAGATATCTGACAACCGAAAGGTCATGACCTATAAAAATATAGCTCATATTGTATTCTTCCTGCAGCCTCATCATCAGTTTTACTATCTGCGCCTGAATCGATACATCAAGAGCCGATACTATCTCATCACAGACAATGAACTCCGGCTGCATGGCCAATGACCTTGCTATGGAAATCCTTTGTCTTTGGCCTCCCGAAAACTCATGAGGATATCTGTCTATGTACTCCGGATTAAGTCCCACCTTTTCCAAAAGTTCTTTGGTATAGGCAGTCTGCTCATATATGCTTCTCGCGCTGTTTCTTATTCTCGGGCCTTCCATTATAATATCAAGTACAGTCATCCTCGGATCAAGTGACTCAAACGGGTTTTGGGTAATCATCTGCAATTTGGAATGTACCGCCCTAAGCTCTTCGTTTTTCATATATGATATGTCCCTGCCCTTATAGGTAATTGTTCCTGATGTAATGTTTAAATTACGCATTACGCAGTTTCCTATTGTTGACTTGCCCGAGCCGGACTCTCCCACTATACCCAAGGTCTCACCCTTGTTTACCGTAAACGAAACATCATCCACAGCCTTGACATCGCCTACCTTCCTTTTCAGGAGCCCCTTTGTAACAGGGAAATACATTTTAAGATTTTCTACCTTTAAGATTTCTTCTTTTTCCGGCACTATTTCTATCATCAGCTTAAATCCCCCCTGTTTTCTTTTACTTCGTCCTTATGATGACAGGCGCAGAAATGCTCACCGTATTCTCCGCCTACATGCTCAAGACCCGGTCTTGATAAAAGGCACTCATCGCTCCTATATTCACACCTGTCGTAAAATGCACAGGTATTGGGCTTTATCTTTGACATATCGGGAGATTCGCCCTGTATTTCCCGAAGTCCCCAGCTTTTCGGCTTGTCAAGCCTCGGCACTGCCCTTATCAGTCCTATAGTATACGGATGGTGCGGATCTTTGAAAATATCTATCGCACTTCCCTCTTCAACTATTGAGCCTCCATACATTATTTTTACCGAATCGGCATATCTGGCTACTACTCCAAGATTGTGAGTAATAAGTATAAGTGCCATATTATGCTCTTCCCTCAAACGGTTAAGCTGTTCCAAAACCTGTGCCTGCACTGTAACATCAAGCGCGGTTGTCGGCTCATCCGCTATTAAAATATCCGGCTCGCAGCTCATTGCCATGGCTATCATAGCCCTCTGCTGCATACCGCCCGAAAACTCAAACGGATACTGCTTTACCCTTCTTTCCGCATTGGGTATCCCCACCATTTCAAGAAGTTCCACAGCCCTTTTATCCGCATCTTTTCTGGTCATACCCGGATTATGGTTAAGCAGGGCTTCCCTAATCTGTTTTCCTATTGTAATAACCGGATTTAAGGCCGCAGATGCCTCCTGGAATATCATAGATATCTTTGCGCCTCTGATTTCTTCAAGTTCGGAAGCGCTGCATTCCAAAAGATTTTTGCCCTCATAGATTACCTGACCGCTAAGTACAAGACCGGGCGGATATGGAATAAGCTGCAATATTGACAGGGCACTTACTGATTTGCCCGAACCGCTTTCTCCTATAATCGCCACACATTCTCCCTTTTTAACACTGTATGAAAGGTCATCGGAAGCCCTTACCTCTTTACCGTTTGTAAAAAAACTGGTTCGCAGGTGTTTGATTTCAAGTACATTTTCTGACATTTATTTACCCCCATTTCAAGACTTTCGAATCATTTAATTCAGCCTAAAACGGGCAGGACATACATCCTGCCCGTTAAAGTAGTCACTACTGCTCTACCCAGATATGAGAGAGTGTCTGCTCTTCAAAGTTTTTCTTAATATCGAAGTTTTCTCCACCATAGCCGTGAACACGGTTATTAGCATACCAGCTCTCTACCGCACTACCGCCAAGCATAAGCTGCAGATAGTTTTCAGCCACATACTTGTCAAGAGCCTGGGCATTGGATTCCTGGTCCTCTATACTTGTGGCATTTAATGCTCCCTGAAGATAACCTTCCATAGTATCATCGGAATAGAAGAATGAATTTCTTGCTCCGTCTTTACCCACGAACTGAGCTGTCATCTCAAGATCCATAGAACCAAGTGTGCAGAACAGGCAATCCTGAGTATTAACATCATATCCTGCTGCCTCCATTTCAACCGGAGTATTGTAGATATTTACATTCATTTTTACTCCTATTTCAGAAAGGTAATCTGCTGCAAGATAGAAAAGATCTGCATCAAGATTCGGGAAGATTGCTACAGAGAACTCGAATCCATCCGGATAACCGGCTTCCTCAAGAAGCGCTTTTGCCTTATCAAGATCCTGAGTTGTATATGCAAGATAGGCTTCCTCATCCCACTCATCAACAGCTGAAAGAGATGTAAGTGAGTTAAATACTCCGCAAATCTGGATATCTCCTTCATTCTGATGGTATTCTGACCAGATTTCCTGACCATCTATTGCATACTGCAGAGCCTCTCTTACTCTCACATCCTTAAGGGGCTCATTAAGGTCTGTCTGCTTAAGAGCAATTCCTATAGGTGATGTTGTATAGGAATATACACTGTAATCAACATCAGAAGATGTGATCATCTCAAGTTCAGATGCCGAAATATTGGACTGTGTTCTGTATAAGAAATCGAGATTGCCGGCAATAAACTGAGATACCTGGTTTGATGTGCTTTCAAAGTTAAGAATTGTAACCTCATCGAGATACGGAAGTTTGTTCTCCGGATATGCATCATCGGTATCGTAGTAATTGTCGTTTCTTACCCACTTGATATAGTTGTCGGCCTCATACTCGGAAATAATGTAAGGACCTGTACCTACCAGATAGTGGTAGTCCGTCTTCTGTTCGTCTGTAAGATCATCCCACTCATGTCCTGCAATCATAAGAGACATGGAATTAACAATGAAATTGTTAAGAGTAATCTCATCCCCCGAAGTAAGGGTAAATGCAACTGTATAATCGTCAATTACCTCTACTTTGGTGAGCATCTTCATAGCTGTAGCCCAGTCTGTACGAATATCACCTGTAGCTACCTCTGCTCCGTCGAGACCAATGGTTCTGTCATATGACCACTTTACATCATCCGCCGTCAGCTGTCTTCCGTTGTACGGTTCAAGGTCCTGGAAATATACATCGTCGCGAAGTTTTACTGTAAGTACTGCAGAATCAGAATCAAACTCCCAGCTGTCAGCTATCTGTCCGGTAGCTTCATCCATAGTAACATAACCCATTCTGAACAGTCCTTCATACTCATTTCTGTCCAGTGTCCAGTCAACAGCCCAAAGTGCCTCATAGCAGAGTCTCCATGGTGATGTCTGTGCAGCCGGCTCAAAACAAGCATCTACGGAAAAGTCATCATCAAATACAGATACGCTTCCCCCGTACTGCGGCTCAGATGTTTCAGCAGCTACTTCCGTAACTTCATTGGCATCTCCGTTAGATGCCGCATCGGAAGATTCGTCTGCCCCCGTGCTTCCTCCGCACGCAGCAAGAGAAAGCGTCATTGCGGCTGCAAGAATAGCAGCCAGAATTCTTTTTTTCATATGTACCCTCCTTTACACATTTCCGGCCCCCGCCGGAAAACCTTATGCGCAAATTATATAATTTTTATCAGGAAGGGTTCTATTAAATTTCTGCTTTAATTTTGCACATTTCTGCTGCTTCTTCTCAGCTGTTTTTGTTTAGCCTTTAAAACTTTGTCTATACCTGCATTCTTTAAGGCATCTATGAAGCGTTCAAGCCCCGACGACGGATTGATTTCCCCGGACAAAAGCGCATTTTTGTATATATCAATAACCTCCTCACAGGCTGCTTCCTCCGTTATAACATCGGTATTGTCAAATTCAAACTCTACGCTTGCACTGTTAACTATATCGGTAAAAAGCGGATATACACTCATATTTATGCCGCAGCAGGCGGTGGCATCCGCATTAATTCCCACATAATTGGGGGCAAAAAAACCTGCGCTGTATTCTTCTTTTACAAGTCCCGTTGTGGAAATCATTTCGTTTTTCCCTATAAGTCCCGCTATTCTCCATTTATACATATAGCTGCACATGGTTTTAAAGCTGTCGGTCTCATAAAAATCCGTTACCTCAAGACTCTCCGCAGGATTCTCGAGCACTCCTATATCTCCCGAAAGAGTGTCAAAAAGTATGCCTTTATCCACATCGGCAGCATATTCTATTACAGCCTTATCATATCCTGCCATTACCGGAATATAATCGGGGTATGCTTCCTTTATCATCTTTAGCACCCCTTCTATATCATCCCACGAGTTTAGCTCGCAGTTTCGCAGTTCAAGAGCCTTTCCCACATCACTCCTTATCACAAGACATACCTGCTCACATCCCTTGCTGTCAAAGTCAATGGTTTCCTCTTCCTCTGCGCCCGTGGTATGCCCCGGCGCCTCTGCCGTATTTTCCAGAGAAAACCATACTGCTGCCGCCAGTACAAATAAGGCTATTAAAAAAATATATTTCTTTTTCATACATTCCTCCTGTACTCGTTCGGACTGACTCCCTCGTACTTTTTAAACACCCTCGAAAAATATGCAAAATTCGAGTACCCCACCTTGGACGATACTATTCCTATGGGCAGACCTGTGGTTTTAAGCAGATGCTTTGCCACCCTTATTTTCTCCTTGTTTATATAATCGATAAGCGATACCCCCATTGTGTCCTTAAAAATATGGGATATATAATCTTTGCTGAGGAAAAATCTTC
>CAJOOU010000178.1 GCA_905236735.1 uncultured Eubacterium sp.
AAAAGGTACAGAGACAAATCGTCTCTGTACCTTTCTGCCGTCCCGTGCGGGAATCGAACCCACAGCTAGCGCTTAGGAGGCGCTTGTTTTATCCGTTAAACTAACAGGACATATAATAGCCACAGCTTGACTATTATAACATAAATTATTACATAAGTCTAATCAAAATGTATTTTCCCTTGCATCCAGACAGCGCCGCGAAATCTTCTTCCGGGCATTGGCTCTCCAAGTAAATCTTTTTCATTGATACAAACATCAAACTCCATATCATTGCATCTCAGCGTCATTTCGAACACACTTTCGCCCGAGATTCCGTTTTCGATTTTCCTGACATCAAGAATCTCACCCAGCACATAATAATTATCGCTGTCAATTCCATATGGCATAAAGCTACTTTCCACAATGGTAAGAATATCTTCGTATCTTATCCTTCTGGATATCTGAGTATAGGTATCTATATCTTCGAGTGTGAGATTCTCTATAGCATCTTCATCACCGTCCCGGGCTGCCGCTATAAGACTGTTCCTGTTGGTATTTGTTTGTCTCTCTTTTATAATATCATTTTCAGATTTTGCAATCGGCAGAACAACGGAGCCCTTCTTGGCAAGAGCAGATATGGTAACTGACTTTATGCCTCGCATTCCCTGGGTTTTCTCGAGGAACTGATAGTATTCTGCCACATTCTGCAAATAGAAAACCATTGTAACGCCAAGTCTTATCTCATCACAGATGCCGGCATACGAACTCTGGTCCGCATGCTTTTCAATTTCTATATAATCCTGTGATGTAATACCATGCCCCTCAAAAAACGGATAGTAATAGCTCATAGCAAACTTTCCGTCTTCCGCAGCCTCACCTCTTACTGCTATACCTATGGATTCCCCGACCATTTTACGATATTCCATAAATGTCGTATTTTCATCCACTTCAGTAACAAGTGTTTCTGTGGGGTGATCAACTATGTCTCTGATAATATCTTCAATATCAATCTTTCTCTTAAGCTCCGAAAAGCCTATGGAACGAAGGTAATCATGCATACGGCTCACCTCACTTTCCGCAATTTGTTATATATATCGGCATTAATTACTGATTTCTTTTTATTTCGCTGATACCGCCCATATAAGGTCTGAGCACTTCCGGTATCTTTACACTTCCGTCTGCCTGAAGATTATTCTCGAGGAAGGCAATGAGCATTCTCGGCGGAGCTACAACTGTATTGTTAAGAGTGTGCGGAAGATAATTTCCATTCTCACCCTTTACTCGTATCTTAAGTCTTCTTGCCTGTGCATCGCCAAGATTAGAACAGCTTCCTACCTCAAAATACTTCTTCTGTCTCGGTGACCATGCCTCAACATCAACTGATTTAACCTTGAGATCTGCCAAATCTCCTGAACAGCATTCCAAAGTCCTTACCGGGATATCAAGACTTCTGAAAAGTTCAACTGTATATCTCCACATCTTGTCATACCAGTCCATGCTTTCCTCAGGTTTGCAGATAACTACCATTTCCTGCTTTTCGAACTGATGTATGCGGTATACGCCTCTTTCCTCAATACCATGTGCTCCCTTCTCCTTTCTGAAACACGGAGAGTAGCTTGTAAGTGTATAAGGAAGGGATGCTTCTTCATTGATTGTATCAATAAACTTTCCTATCATTGAATGCTCACTCGTACCTATCAGATAAAGGTCTTCACCTTCTATTTTGTACATCATTGCATCCATCTCATCAAAACTCATAACTCCCGTTACAACATTGCTTCTAATCATAAAAGGAGGTATGCAGTATGTAAATCCTTTATTAATCATAAAGTCGCGGGCATATGCTATAACCGCTGAGTGAAGTCTTGCAATATCACCCATAAGATAGTAGAATCCGTTTCCAGCAACTCTTCCGGCAGCATCCATATCTACTCCGTTTAAAGACTCCATTATTTCTGTATGATAAGGAATCTCAAATTCAGGAACTACAGGTTCTCCGAATTTCTCTAGTTCAACATTCTCACTGTCGTCTTTTCCGATTGGTACTGATGCATCTATGATATTGGGGATGACCATCATCTTTTCTCTGATGTCTTCCTCTACCTTCTTTTCTTCTTCTGAAAGTTCGTCAATTCTTGCATTGCCTGCGGCTACCTGAGTCTTTATCTTTTCAGCCTCATCCTTTTTGCCATCCTTCATAAGAGCACCAATCTGCTTTGAAAGCTTGTTTTTTTCTGCTCTTAACGATTCTACCTCACCTTTTATTTCACGATTTCTCTTGTCGAGTTCAACAACCTCATCCACGAGATGAAGCTTATGCTCCTGAAATTTGTTTTTGATGTTCTGTTTTACTATCTCAGGATTCTCTCTAAGATACTTGATATCTAACACTTGTTTATCCTCCTTGATTATATAATATATTATGTCTTATTTCAATTCCTCGCCGTTTATAGCGCGCTCTATGGCCTTTTTCTCCTCTTCCGTCAAAAGAAGAACCGACTCACCTTTTATAATGTCCTTGATATAAGTATAGCATCCTTCCCTTGTGTGTACTGCATTCAGAACTATACCACTGTCTTCCTGATTAAGAAGGGCGAGTGAAAAACTGAGTCTTCCTCCCATTTCATCAAAGGCATCATATTTAACAATTCCGTATTTCTGGATGTCATATACCTGTTTATCAAATAATGTCTGGATATCTCTTTTGTTTTTCTTATCTGATGCAGCAATTTCGTCAAGCTGATCGAGTCTTTTTATAAGTGTTTTCTCAAGAGATTTTCCGTTTTCACCTCTCATAAATGATTCGTATTTTTTTCTGAGTCCACCTATTTTTGCGAGAGCAACAATTATCATTATGAATAAAATAACTATAACTGCTGCCATTCCTATAATTATATAAGCCGGATCAAAACCCAGCATACTTAGCAAATCGCTGTTCATATTGCCTCCTTATCCTTCCGTTTTTACGGTATTAAGTAAATTTACAAGCCTGTCAAATTCTTCCGGAGAATAATATTCTATCTCTATTTTTCCTTTTCCGCCCTTATTATTTACCGTTACTTTTGTTCCTAAAAGAATTTTAAGTTTTTCAGCCATATCCTGATAAATAACATCAAGCGGATCATCTTTTTTCTCAATTCCCGGCTTCTCGGCTTCCTTTTTTACAAGCTTTTCTATATCTCTTACATTCAGATTCTTTTCAACAACACTTTGTGCCAGCATAAACTGGGCTTCTTTATTTGTTGCAGCGAGAAGGGCCCTTGCATGACCTGTCGTAATCCTGTTCTCGATAAGCATCTTCTGAACTCTCTCATCAAGTTTCAAAAGTCTCATGGAATTTGTTACCGCAGAACGGCTCTTTGATACCCTTTCAGCTACCTCTTCCTGTTTCAGATTAAATTCCTCGAGAAGTCTCTTATATGCAACAGCCTCCTCTATCGGATTGAGATTCTCCCTCTGAATATTTTCTATCAGAGATATTTCTACCATTTCCTGCTCGCTGTAGTGCTTTATGATTACCGGTACTTCCTTAAGACCTGCTCTTTTTGCAGCCCTCCATCTTCTCTCTCCGGCGATTATCTCATAGTATTCTTTCTTGTCCTGCACCAAAAGAGGCTGAAGAATTCCGAATTTCTTTATGGAATCCGAAAGTTCATCGAGAGCATCTTCATCAAAATTCTTTCTTGGCTGTTCCTTGTTTGGTTCCACCTTATCGATACTTACACTTACCGGAGCAAGTTCATCTGTCTGTGATGTCTGCTTTTTCTTTGGTGCGGCTGCACTTCCCGGTATCAGTGTATCAAGACCTTTGCCCAGGCCTCCTGCTTTCTTTGCTGCCACCTTTTACCCCTCGCTTTCTATTATTTCTCTGGCCAGATTGCGGTATGCTTCCGCACCCTGCGACTTATTGTCATATATATTAATTGGCTGGCCGAAACTCGGCGCTTCGGCAAGTCTTACATTTCTCGGAATAACCGTGTCATAAATATTCTGCGTCAGATTGGTTTTTACATTATCAACAACCTGGTTTGACAGATTTGTTCTCGAATCATACATTGTAAATACCACGCCTTCTATAGTAAGGTCGGAGTTGAGTCTTTCCTGTACCAATGATATCGTGTAAATGAGCTGGCTCAATCCTTCAAGCGCATAGTACTCACACTGTATCGGTACAAGTATGCTTGTTGCTGTAGTCATCGCATTTACCGTCAACATATTAAGTGACGGAGG
>CAJOOU010000179.1 GCA_905236735.1 uncultured Eubacterium sp.
AGTATACATTCATGCGGTTTTCTGCCTCCCGTTCCCCTTATTTTTTATGTAGCCGGCAATCACACCAACAGCTATGGCACAAATCACAATAGCCACTGACGATATACCGAAAAAAGCCGCCCCGATTACGGCGGTGGCAAATATTATTGCCGAAAACCGGTCTTTTACCGAAGTCCTCATAAACTTCCACACAGCCTGGATAACAAGTGCCACAACAGCAATCCTTATGCCTGCAAAAGCGTGCTGCACCGCCTCTATCTCCGAATATCTGGTGAGCACTCCCGAAATCAGGGATATAATTATTATGGAAGGAGTCACCACGCCGAGAGTCGCCGCTACAGCGCCCGCAACACCAGCTCTTTTATACCCGACAAAGGTAGCTGTATTTACCGCTATTATTCCCGGGGTACACTGGGCAACGGCAAAATACGAAAGCAGCTCTTCTTCGCTGGCAAGCTGCCTGTTTTCCACTATCTCTTTTTGCAGTAACGCCAGCATGGCATAGCCACCGCCGAACATAATGCTTCCAATTTTAAAAAACAGCGCATACAGGCGCACAAGCTCTTTCATATGCCGCTCCATTCTAAAGAGTTATCTTTATTTCCCTGCCGGTCTTTTCATATTTGTAATATCTGACTCCTGATGCATCAAGCATCCTTCTTGACGCTATAGTCATCGGTTCATTATGATACTTGTCATCATCATATATTATGGTTTTGATTCCACTCTGAATTATCGCCTTTGCGCATTCATTGCACGGAAACAGCGACACATAGAGTTTTGCTCCGTCAAGGCTTCCGCCCTTATAATTCAGTATTGCGTTAAGCTCACTGTGTGTCACATACAGATACTTGTTATTTAGAGGTTCTCCCTCTCTGGCCCACGGAAATTCATCATCCGAACACCCCTTTGGAAAACCGTTGTAACCTATGGAAAGAATTTTATTATCCTCACTTACTATACAGCACCCCACCTGAGAATTCGGGTCTTTTGACCTCATCCCTGCCAGATGTGCAACTCCCATAAAATACTCGTCCCAGGTAATATAGTCCTTTCTCTTGTCCGTGCTCATCTACTCCTCCTCTTCCCCCTCTGACGGCATTTCCATCTCTTCGTTTATAACTACGGCAAGTCTCTCTATATACTTCTGTATCTGTTCAAAACACTGTCCGTAATCGCTAAGTGCCTTTCCGTAAGGGTCTATCAGTTCAACCCTCTCTCCTATAAGACCTTCCAAAAGATAAACCGGCGCATCTGTGAATTTTTCTTTTACAGCCATATACTGCTCCTCTTCAAGAGCCACTACAAGGGTAGATTCGTTAAAATCCTCTTCACTAAGCTGTCTCGAAGTATAACCTTCGAGCCTTACCCCGTTGCTTATCATAACCGCTTCGGACTTTTCGTTTACCGGCTCCGGAAAAAGAGCTACAAGCCCCCTGCTTTCTATCTCAATCGGTTTGTTTAAAACACAATTTTTCAGCACACCTACCGCCATAGGTCCTTTGCTCGTATCCGTATTGCTTACAAATATTATCCTGCTGTAGTATCTCAATTCAAATCCTCCAATCAGACATCTATTACCTTATGTCCGGCCGCTTTTAGCATCCTGTTCATTACAGCCAGCCCAAGTCCGGGTGCATCAAAACACTCCGAATATATGATGTCTGTTTCATTCTCATCGAACTCTCTGAGTTTTTCAAAAAGATTACGGGCTATTTCTTCCTCATCATCTCTTTTCCCAAGGCAGGCCACAAACTCCGCCTCGTACTCTCTTCTGCTCTCGTCGCTGCAGATTATTCCCACTCGTCTGCCCGCTTTATGAGCCTCCTTTGTTAAGGACTTTATTTTATCGGTAACCCGGCCGGTCTCTCCTCTTACAAGGACAAGCTCCGCCCTGGGTGCATAATGCCTGTATTTCATTCCCGGTGCCTTCGGTCTTAACCCTGAAGTCTCTCCTTCAAGCGCCGGATCAAGTTTTACCTCTCCCAAAACCTTTTCAAGCATCTCCGGAGTAATATATCCGGGTCTCAGGATGACCGGCACATCCTCTGTCAAATCCACTATTGTCGATTCGATACCTATTCCTACCGGCCCACCGTCAATTATCATCGGGATTTTGCCGTCCATGTCCTCAAAAACCCGCGCGGCATTTGTCGGACTGGGTCTGCCGGATGTATTTGCACTCGGCGCCGCCACATAGCCTCCCGATGCCCTTATAAAAGCAAGCGCCGTCTCATTATTCGGCATTCTTATCGCAACCGTATCAAGACCTCCCGTGGTCTCATAAGGTACCTTATCTGTTTTCTTCAGAATCATGGTAAGAGGCCCCGGCCAAAACGCCTTCGCAAGCTGTTTTGCCTCCTCACCCACCTCTTCTGCTATTTCATATATATCCTCAAAGTCTGCAATGTGTACGATAAGTGGATTGTCCGAAGGTCTGCCTTTGGCATAGTATATTTTTTTTGAAGCTTCCGAATCCAGTGCGTTCCCGCCAAGACCATATACAGTCTCCGTAGGAAAAGCAACAAGACCGCC
>CAJOOU010000180.1 GCA_905236735.1 uncultured Eubacterium sp.
AAAATAGGCTCAACGGTTAAGCAGATTGTATCGGGAATACAGAAGTATTACTCGCCGGAAGAGATGGTGGGTAAAAAGGTAATGGTTCTTGTAAACTTAAAGCCGGCCAAACTCGCCGGAGTACTGTCGGAGGGAATGCTCCTTTGTGCAGAAGATGAGGAAGGAAACCTTGCTCTTATGACACCGGAGAAAACAATGCCTTCGGGAGCGGAGATTTGTTAATATGATTTTTGATTCACACGCACATTATGATGATGAAAAATTTATTGAGGACAGAAACAGTATTCTGTCCTCAATGCATGAGAATAATATCGGCACAATAGTTAATGTTGGTGCCGATATTTTATCGAGTAAATCCACACTTAAGCTTGCGGAAGACTATCAGTTTATCTATGCGGCAATAGGGGTGCACCCTTCGGATATAGGCTGTCTTGACGAAGAAAGTTTTGCATGGCTGAAAGCACACATCCATGATGAAAAGGTTGTAGCCCTTGGTGAAATTGGACTTGATTATTACTGGGAAAAAGATGAGGAGAGACAAAGCAACCAAAAATACTGGTTTAAACGCCAGTTTTTGCTGGCAAAGGAAGAAGGAATGCCGGTTATAATTCACTCGAGGGATGCTGCAAAGGACACCTATGACATGATGAAGGAAATGGGTGCGGATGATACCGTGGGCGTGGTTCATTGCTATTCATATTCGCCGGAGCTTGCAATTGAGTTTGTAAAGATGGGGTATTACATCGGAGTGGGAGGAGTTGTTACCTTTAAGAATTCCAAAAAGCTTAAGGAAGTAGTACAAACCGTGCCGATGGAAAAAATCCTTCTTGAGACGGACTGCCCATACCTTGCGCCGGAACCGAACAGAGGAAAAAGAAATTCGTCACTTTATCTGCCGTATGTTGTCTCAGAGATTGCAAGGATAAAGGGTATAAGTGAAGATGAGGTTATAAGAATAACCGAAGAAAACGCAAAGAGAATGTATTTTGAAAGGAAGAAATAATGGGAAAACTTTCAAATCCGCAGGAAACCATAAGGATAATAAAAAAATATGATTTTTCCTTCCAAAAGAAATTCGGACAGAATTTTTTGATAGACGGCAGGGTGCTGGAGCGTATTATAGATGAATCCGGGATAACAGAGGATGACTTTGTACTTGAGATAGGGCCGGGCATAGGTACACTTACCCAATATCTTTGCGAGGCGGCAAGGGAGGTAGTGGCGGTAGAGATTGACAGGATGCTAATCCCTATTTTGGGAGAAACCCTTGGAGAATATGATAATGTAAGTGTAATAAACGAAGATATTCTTAAGGTTGATATAGCTGCACTTTCGGAGGAAAAAAATTCAGGCCGTCCCATAAAAGTGGTGGCAAATCTGCCGTATTATATTACAACGCCTATTATTATGCAGCTTTTTGAGAGCGGTGTACCGTTAGAGAGTATTACCATTATGGTTCAAAAGGAAGTGGCGGAGAGAATACAGGCACATCCGGGCAAAAAGGATTATGGGGCGCTGTCTCTTGCAGTACAGTATTATGCAGATGCACAGATAGTGGCTAATGTACCGCCGAACTGCTTTATGCCGAGGCCAAAGGTCGGGTCCGCCGTGATTAGACTGACCAGACACAGTATTCCTCCGGTAAAGGTCAAAGATGAGAAGTTTATGTTCCGCATTATAAGGGATTCTTTTAATCAGAGGAGAAAAACGCTTGTGAACGGTCTATACAATGCCGGAGGGACGGGACTTACAAAAGAAGAACTGGCAGAGTGTATTATACAATTGGGAGAAAAGGAGACGGTAAGAGGAGAGGCGCTTTCGCTTGAGCAGTTTGCCCTTCTAAGCGATATTATCAGGGAGAGAGTTTAAATGTTTCTTTTTGGAAAAATAAAAAAATCCGAAATGGATGACTTTTATCAGTCAAAGTTTGATTATTATAAAAAGGTGAGCTATTATTCGGCTCTTATAACGGCTTTGACGGAAACGGCATATTTTGTTACCGACTGTCAGATATTCGGCAGATTTGCGACAGAAACCCTTATTCCGAGGTTTTCGATACTCCTGCCGTTTGTCATACTGATCCTCATAAATAAAAAGATAGATAATTACAGAATAGGAGCAGTGGTTTATTATCTGTTTCCGCATCTGGCCATGTGGTCAACCATTTGGGCAATATGGTACCTTCCCAACAGAGACTTTGCAAGAGAAGGCTTTATAATTATGCACTTTGCCTTTTTGGCAGTAGGATTGGCCATGCCGCTAAAAAACCACATTATTGCCCATGGGTTTATCCTTTTTAATATAGCGATATCAAATTTGTGGATACATTATGAGACATTCAGTCTTATG
>CAJOOU010000181.1 GCA_905236735.1 uncultured Eubacterium sp.
AAAATTAGCACTCGTCTTGACAGAGTGCTAACAATGAAGTATAACATAGCTATAGGAGGTGAGACCTTATGAATATACAGAAATTCACACAAAAATCGATCGAAGCCATAAATCAGACCGAAAAAATAGTCTATGATTACGGCAATCAGGAAATAGAAGAAGAACATATGCTGCTTGCCCTTACGACACAGGAAGATGGGCTTATTCCCAAGCTTATTACAAAGATGGAAATAGACCTTGAACATTTTACAAATAATGTAAAATCAAAAGTCGAAAAGCGGACTAAAGTTTCGGGAGACTCTCAGATATATATGGGCAAGGATTTAAACAATGCCCTTATTCATGCCGAAGATGAGGCAAAGGCTATGGGGGATGAATATGTATCCGTGGAACATATCTTCCTTTCCATCATAAAACATCCGAACAAGGCTATAAAGGAACTTTTTAAAGAATACGGCATTACAAGGGACAGATTTTTAAAGGTTTTAAGTGATGTAAGGGGAAATATCAGGGTGACAAATGACAATCCCGAAGATACCTATGATACTCTTGAAAAATACGGATATGATATGGTAGAGCGCGCAAGGCAGCAAAAGTCGGATCCCGTTATAGGCAGGGATGCGGAGATAAGGAATGTCATCAGGATTCTCTCAAGAAAGACCAAAAACAATCCTGTGCTTATCGGAGAGCCTGGCGTCGGCAAGACTGCTGTTATAGAAGGCCTGGCTCAGAGAATAGTAAGAGGTGATGTGCCGGAAGGACTTAAGGATAAGAGGCTTTTTGCCCTTGATATGGGAGCACTTATCGCCGGGGCCAAATACAGAGGCGAGTTTGAGGAAAGACTCAAGGCTCTTTTGGACGAGGTGAAGGCATCAAATGGGCAGATAATCCTGTTTATAGACGAGCTTCATACCATAGTGGGGGCAGGAAAGACAGATGGCGCGCTTGATGCGGGCAATATGTTAAAGCCAATGCTTGCAAGAGGCGAACTTCATTGTATAGGCGCCACTACACTTGACGAATACAGGCAGTATATAGAAAAAGATGCTGCTCTTGAAAGGAGATTCCAGCCGGTACATGTCGAAGAACCTACAGTGGAAGATACCATATCCATCCTAAGGGGACTAAAGGAAAGATATGAGGTATATCACGGCGTAAAGATAGCAGACAGCGCGCTGGTATCAGCGGCAGTGCTTTCCGACAGATATATTTCCGAGAGGTTTTTGCCGGACAAGGCTATAGACCTTGTTGATGAGGCATGTGCGATGATAAAGACTGAACTGGATTCTATGCCGGCCGAACTTGACGAAAAGCAAAGAAAAATAATGCAGATGGAGATAGAAGCCCAGGCTCTAAAAAGGGAAGATGACAGGCTGTCTAAAGAAAGACTGGAGAATCTAAGCAGAGAGCTTTCAGAGCTTAAAGATGAATTCTCTGTACAAAAAGCCAAATGGGATAATGAGAAATCATCAGTTGAGAAGGTGGCTCATCTAAGAGAAGAACTTGAGAGTATTAATAAGGAGATTCAGCTTGCCCAGCAGAATTATGACCTCGAAAAAGCAGCTGAGCTTCAGTACGGCAAACTTCCGCAGGTAAGGTCGCAGCTGGAAACCGAGGAGGAAAAACTTAAAAATGAAGACCTCAGTCTTGTGCATGAAAATGTGGATGATGAGGAAGTAGCCAAGATTGTGTCCAGATGGACGGGTATACCTGTGGCAAAACTTGGAGAGAGTGAAAGAAACAAGACTCTGCATTTAAGTGATTTCCTTAAGGAAAGAGTTATAGGTCAGGATGATGCGGTTGAAAAGGTCACGGAGTCAATAATAAGGTCAAAGGCCGGTATAAAGGATCCGGGCAAGCCTATCGGCTCATTCCTTTTCCTCGGACCTACCGGTGTGGGAAAGACAGAACTTGCCAAGTCTCTTGCTGCGAGCCTGTTTGACGACGAAAACAGTATGGTGAGAATTGATATGACGGAATATATGGAGAAGTATTCCGTATCCCGCCTTATCGGAGCGCCTCCGGGATATGTGGGATATGAGGAAGGCGGACAGCTTACCGAAGCAGTAAGAAGAAAGCCGTATTCTGTAGTACTTTTTGATGAGGTTGAAAAGGCTCACCCCGATGTGTTTAATGTACTTCTGCAGGTACTTGATGACGGACGCATAACGGATTCTACCGGCAGAACTGTGGATTTCAAGAATACTATAATAATACTTACATCAAACCTTGGTGCTGCTGAGCTTTTATCAAGCATAGAAAAGGACGGAAATATTTCGCCGGAGTGTGAAGAAGCGGTCATGAATGAGTTGAAGTCGGCGTTTAGACCCGAATTTCTCAACAGACTCGATGAGATAATAATGTTCAGACCTCTTGGTAAAGATACAATAACCAATATTATTACTCTCCTTATGAAAGAGCTTAATGAAAGGCTGGTTGATAAGGAAATAAAGGTAAGACTCTCTGATGACGCAAAGAACTTTATAGCGGAAGCGGGATATGACCCCGTATACGGTGCCCGTCCTCTGAAAAGATATCTGCAAAAGACGGTGGAGACAATAGCTGCCAGGCTGATACTTGAAGACAAGGTCGCGCCTCAGGATATTATAACCATAGATGTATCGGATGATAAACTCGTGGGCACTGTCTCGGCTCCCGCCTGAGAGGTGGCGTGATGAGCCACGGGCTCATTTAGACATGCCTATGGCAGAACTGTCGGCGAAGCTGACTGAGAGGGTGCAGTATTATACGAACAACTAAATATATAAACGGCTAATCGGCGATAAGGTTACCTTATCGCCGATTATAAATATAGGGGATTTTTCAAACCTGAAAAATGGTGGTAGTATTTACCTATCAAAAGAAAAGCTGCTTCGCCATATAAGAGGATGATAGAACAGGGGCGGGGTTACAAAGAAAGGCAGGTAAATATAATGAGTGAAATCAAAGAAAGCGCATTGGAACTTATAGGTAAAACACCGTTATTAAAACTTAACGGATATTCAAAAAAGAGAGAGATCACTGAGGCTACGGTGCTTGCAAAACTCGAGTACTTAAATCCGGCAGGTTCGGTAAAGGACAGAATTGCTCTTGCAATGATTGAGGATGCGGAAAACAAGGGTATCTTAAAACCGGGAGCTACAATAATCGAGCCGACAAGCGGTAATACGGGAATAGGTCTTGCGGCAGTGGCTGCAGCCAAAGGATATAAGGCGATTCTTACCCTGCCTGAGACAATGAGTGTGGAGAGAAGAAATCTTCTTAAGGCATACGGAGCAGAACTTGTACTTACAGAGGGAGCTAAGGGTATGAAGGGCGCCATAGCAAAGGCAGACGAACTCAATAAGGAAATAGAGGGTTCGGTAATCCTCGGACAGTTTGTAAATCCGGCTAATCCAAAGGTGCATAAAGAGACAACCGGTCCGGAAATCTGGGAGCAGACAGGCGGAAAAGTAGATATCTTTGTTGCCGGTGTAGGAACAGGAGGCACAATTACCGGTGTAGGAGAGTACCTTAAAGAGCAGAATCCTGATGTGAAAATTGTTGCAGTAGAGCCTGCTACAAGCCCGGTACTTTCCAAAGGTGAGGCAGGAGCCCACAAGATTCAGGGTATAGGAGCAGGATTTGTACCTGATGTATTAAATACAGGTGTTTATGATGAGATAATTCCGATTGACAATGAGGATGCATTTGCAGAAGGAAAGGCATTTGCCGTATCAGAGGGTATCCTTGTGGGAATATCTTCGGGAGCGGCACTCAAGGCAGCGGAGATACTGGCAAAGAGACCGGAAAATAAGGGTAAGACTATAGTAGCTCTTCTTCCGGATTCGGGAGACAGATATCTTTCAACACCGCTTTTTAGCAGCTAATACGGCTCGGAGATAAACTTATGGCTGAGGATAAAAAAAGCGAAGACCTTTATCTTGAGGAAATAAAAAAGCTGATAAAGGATATGAAATACGGAAGCCTTACCCTGATAGTACAGGATGGTATCGAGATTTAATTAAAAAAGGTGTGAATGAAATTTAGAAGGGACGGATTATTATTGTCCGATGCATAAAGGATACCTGCGTTGTAGGTGTCCTTTTTTGCGTTTAAAGGGATTCTCAGGCAATCAGGTAAAAGAGTATCGCCTATGTGCTCGGGCAAAATAGAGACTGCATTGGAGCTGCGGGTAAACATGGTTATTTCGCTTCCGCTTTGAGAGGTGTTTACATCCTGCGAGAGGATTTTTTTCCCGAATATTTGTCTGCATATATCATCCGAAATAAATACGAGTCCGTCATTTAAATCCTCATAGGAGACTACAGGTTTGGATGCAAACGGGTGCGATGAAGAGACGTATGCATAAAAACCCCCTTTTTCCAGAGGGCGGAAGGTTATTCTGTTGTTTTCCGTAACGGCATATGAAAAGGTAAGGGCTATATCGAGCTCTCCGGAAAGTATTTTGTCATATATTTCATCAGGCATACCTGAGGTAAGCGAAACTTTGATATGAGGATGCTCACCGGAAAATCTGTTTACCGCATCAAAAAAGGACGGAAAACTTATAATACTGCTTCCGACATTTAAAAGGCGCAAATACTCTCCTTTGGCCTTTTCTACACATTTTTTGGCATCGGCTGCAGCTTCAAGTACTTTGATGGCTTTTTCGTAGAATATTTTTCCGACATCGGTGAGAGCAATACCTCTTGCGCCTCTGACTAAAAGTGCGCATCCGAACTCGCTTTCAAGCGCCGAAATACTTCTGCTTAAAGTTGAGTGACTTGTATAGAGCCTTGCCGCTGCGCCGGTGAGGCTTTTACATTCTGCTGTATTTACGAAATGCTCAAGTTGTAGCAGTGTCATTTTAAGGCTCCTTTTTAAGATGACAATTTCTCATAAGGCATACTTTAACACATATGAGGAATAATCTCAATCAGCTGTGCGGATTTTGCACAGCACCTGTGAAATAAATGTACTTCATTAGAGCAAAGTGTAATGATAATATGATTTAGTCGGAAAAAATTA
>CAJOOU010000182.1 GCA_905236735.1 uncultured Eubacterium sp.
CCGCCACATTTATACAGCCCAGCACTTCAGCCGTCATAAATACCTTTTTCCCACGGCCCCGGGAAATCGAATTCATATATGCAGCCAGCATTGTAGCCTGCGAAAAAAGCAGCAGATTGTCAAGTATACATATAAATCCCATCGGCAGATAAAACAGGGAAATATAGTCATAATCAATCAAAGACCACAGTCCTATTAAAAGCGTAAATACCGAGCCATAAAGGACACCATTGAATATATTTTCTCCTTTTGCCTTTAAAACAGTAACAAAGAGAATCATAATAAGTCCGAGAGACGCCATGGCAATGGCCATAAATATCCCTGCTCCGCACCGTCTTAAGTTCCAGAAAAGCAGAACATTCCTGTCCCCTATACATATTGTGTTTATAAATTTTTTATATACGCCCGGTGAGTTAAACTTATACGGCGTCGTAGCTTCAATCTCTATCGTATCGTCTGTTGTGATGCCGTCGGACGTAAAACTTCTCCAACTTATATTGCCGTATTTAAGCCATCCTGATGTGTGCTGCTCATGCGAGAATATCAGGTCTCCGTTTTTATATATTTTGACATTCAAATAAACAATGCTCATAAACACGCACTGGTTTTTCTCTATGTCACCCGTAAAATGTCCCGTAAACTTTACATAGCCTGCTTCATTTGTTTTTACATCAAAATCAGCTATATCTCCGCTCTGCCCGTTATCTGCCACATAGCTGCCTGCAAATCCGACAGTTTCAGGGTCAGGTCTTCCTCCCTGCCCCTTGAGTGTCACTACAAAAACAACGCATAAAAACAATACTGATGCCCACGCAAGGATAGTTCTGACAACGCGCATATTATTTTTCATACTCTTCATTTTATCTGTTTTGATATGTCTTCAGAATATTTTCGGCAACCTGCCTCTTAGTACGCCTCATATCCATAGCCTGTCTTTCGATATACTTATGTGCATCGTTTTCCGACATGCCGAGGTTGGTTATCAGGGTGAGCTTTGCCCTGTTTACTATTCGCAGGTCATCTATCTTCTGTAACAATTTTTCCTTTTCTTTTTGAATTCTCCCCACTCTTATGCCGATTGCATCAGTCATTTTCAGCGCCGCATAAAACATTTGGCGGTTAATGGGTTTTGCAACCGTCATTATACCATATTCTTCCATCTGATGGGTAACTTCATCAAAATATTCCGATTTTACCGTTAGGATTACCTGACAGGCGCTGTTTTCTGCAGCTTTTATCGCAACTTCACTGCCGGGCTCATCCTTGAGCGGAATATCGACTATACATAAATCCATATCCTGCTCCGACAATGTCCTTCTGGCCACGGCTCCCGTGGGCGCGATTAAGATATCCTCGTACCTGTCTTCTTTCAGCATACTCTTAAAAAAAGTAACGGCCTTTTCGGATTTGGATACAACAAGTGCCCTCTTCATCACAGGCTCCTTTCAAGAGTTAGCTTAAAAATTCTCTTTCCGTTTCACAAATAAAGCTTTTCAAAGCCCTTTCCCCTATCACGCTCTTTACAAAATCACTGCTGTCAGCATAGGATATGGCTTCTCCGAGATCCTTGGGAAGCATGTCAAGGCCTTTAAGTTCCGACTTTGTCGCCTTAACCATATCTATATTGACCGGCTTTGGCAGGGGCTCATTTCCCTCAATACCGCGAAGTCCGGCTTCTATAATGAGACTGTAGGCAAGATAGGGATTGATGCATGGGTCCGGACTTCTGAGTTCACATCTTTTCCTTGCTCCTATTGCCGTAGGAATGCGTATGAGCTGTCCTCTGTTTTCCCTTGACCATGATATGTACTGCGGAGCCTCAAACTCTCCAAGCCTTTTATATGAATCATTTCTTGTATTTAAAAACAGGGTTATCTCCTTTATACGGTTTAATATACCTGCCATGAAATGTTCGGAAACAAGGGTTTCTTCCGGCACTTCCTCCCTGAAAATGTTTTCTCCCCTGCTGTTTGAAAGCGAAATATTTACATGCAGACCGTTACCGCTGGTATTTTCTATGGGCTTGGGCAGAAAACTGGCATCAAGTCCGTTCCTCATTGCAACAGCCCTTACCACATTTTTAAAGGTAAGAAGGTTGTCCGCGGAGCGAAGGGCCTTATCTGACCTGAAGACAATTTCGTTCTGACCGGGGCCGGCCTCATGATGAGATGACTCCGGCGATATGCCCATCTCCTCAAGAGTAAGAATGATTTCTCTCCTTATGTTTTCTCCCTTATCTGCGGGCGCCACATCAAAATAACATCCGTCATCAATAGGAATATCAGTACAGTTGCCCTCATCATCCTGTTTAAAGAGGTAAAACTCGCACTCTTCCCCTATTTCAACACTGTAGCCCAGACTTTTGGCATGTTCAACGGTTTTCTTTAGTATGTATCTTCCGTCGCTCTCAAAAGGGCTGCCGTCAGGATTTACCACATCACAATAAAACCTTACCACCCTTCCCTGCTGCGGTCTCCAGGGCAAAACCGAAAGAGTATCCGCATCCGGTTTTAAAAGGAGATCTGAATGTACTATATCTGAAAAACCTCTTATAGAAAAACCGTCAAATGAATAACCGTGTTCAAATGCATAAGCCAGTTCTCCGGGGACAATCGAAATATTCTTCATTCTGCCCATCAGATCACAAAAAGCAAGGCGAATAAATTTCACATCATTCTCCTCGACAAATTCCAACACTTCCTCAACCGTATATGCCATTTTGCGCCCTCCTAAACTTCAGTACTTTCGGTTATTTTAACACATTCCCTGCCATAAACGCAAACAGCCCGCCACAATAGGTGGCGGGCCGCTATATCAGTATTTTATTTCATTGTAACAACGAATTTTACTTCGCCTTCTCCGTCATCCGAAAGTCCCGTATAGGAGTTATATGATATTCCGGCGTCTTTTATCGCATTTAATTTGTCAAGAGCCTCACCGAGGTCTCCTCCGAAGGCATCCATAATTTTCTGAATTCCTTCCTCATCAAATTCTGCCATGCCTTCTTTAAGTTCAACCGAACCGTCATATAAATCCTCAGAGCCTTTTTTCGCCTGGTCTGCTCCGCTGCTAAGCGCCGATGCTCCGTTTGAAATCTTAGAGCTTGCGCTCTTTAATTTGGAGCTTGCAGCCGCAAGAGAATCGCCTGCCGACTCAAGTGCCGCAAGAGAGCCCATTGCACTAAGTCCCGTCGATTCATCTTTTGTGTCCATGCCGTCCTTTATCGCCTGAAGAGCTGCTGCCGCGCCTTCAGCCTGAAGGGCTGCCGACTCATAATAAGAAGCACATCCGGTATTGTAAGCTGCCGCATAACGGGTTGCTGCCTCTATAGCCGCCTGAGCATTCTCACTGTCTCCGGCCGCTGCATACTGCTGATAAGCCTGATAGTATTTCTGTACTGCCGCATAGGCTTCCTTTAGCTCGCTGTAGTCCGGCACTCCATACTGACCTGCCAGATACATCGCCTTCTGTATATCTCCTCCGTATGTAGCTTCAGCATCGTTTGCAGCATAAGCCTTGCTTAAAGCCGGTGCATTTTTAGCAAGTGCACTATACTCTGTTATGGCCGCATCTATCTCATCATACATCTCGCTCATCTTTGTGTTTAAGGTAGCAAGCGCACTGTCAAGCTTCTTTACCCCGTCATCAAAAGCGCTGTAGTTTTCAGCAAAGCTCTTTGTACCGCTCTCAAGGTCTTCTGCCCCATCAGCTATCTCTGTAAGTCCGTCATAAAGGTCTTTGGCCCCATCGGAAAGTTCCTCACTTCCGCTTACCAGCTGTTTTGAAGCATCCGCAAGCTCGTTTAAAGAATCCTCCAGATCATCTGCATCTTCTACATCATCAAGATTAAGGTCCGACATAACGGAAGATGAATAAAAGTTCATAATTGTATCCAGATTATAATCCGTAACATCTGCTGTTATAACAACCTCATCGGTAAATACCGCTTCATCACCGGTAAGTCCGAGACTTTCGTTCATACCCGGAAGTCCGTATCCTATTACAGCCTGATAATATCCGTTTGAGATTACCTTGCCGTTTTCCACCTCTATATTGGTGAAGTTATCCTCATCCATAAGCAGCCCCGACGCTACCATAAACGGTACATATACCTCTTCCCCGCCTGCAGTGGTTTTTTCATTGTTTGTATACTTTATTGTGATTTCAACCTTTCCGCTTTTGCCCTCAAGGTCTTCTGCGGATACGGTTTTCCCGTCAAGCTTATACGATACGCTTATTCCAACAGGCAGAGATGATGAACTTTCTACGCTGCCCTGATAATATATGTCCTCGCCATCTGCCTCTATGGTAAGCTCATCGCCGTTTTGGGTAATTTTTTCATCACCTTTTACATTTACCACATCTGTAAGAGTGGTCTTATCGGTTAAAGTCTTGTAGTATTCCGTGTTTTTGAGCCAGTCACTTACCGTAATTTCGGTAACCTTACCTGTCATATCCGTACTTACATATACGGTTTCTTCCTTATATGCGCTGCCTTTTCCTTCAGCATCTGAAACAGCCTCATCTTCATCGTCTGCCTCCTGAAGTTCTGCATCAGCAGATTCCGACACGCTTATGGTATCTGTCTGCGTTCCGTTTCCACACGCAGCAAGTGACATACCGCTGATAAGAAGGCTGGCACAAAGGACTGCCATACCTATTCTTTTTGTCATAAGTTCAAATTTCTTCATATC
>CAJOOU010000183.1 GCA_905236735.1 uncultured Eubacterium sp.
AGTCAGTTGGCAAAAACGCATTCAGCGGCATTAGCTCAAAGGCGGTTATAGTACTTAAGGGCACCAAAAAGCAGGTGGCAAAGGCTAAAAAGCTCATTGAAAAATCAGGTATTAGTTCAAATGTAACTGTTAAAAGAGGCTAATATTTTTAAAAGTTTGCAAAAACGCTTATGTTACAATGACAGGCGCCGGTCCGGAACCGGCGCCTTTTTATTTAATGAGCCGGGGGAAGCGTTGTAAACCTTTCGGAAGGCTCTGAGGAAACTTGAATAATCACCAAAGCCACATTCTTCGGCAGCCTTCATGGCAGGGGTACCCTTCTTTATGGATTCGGAGGCAAGTGCGAGCCTTTTGTTTACTATGTATGAATGCAGGGTATAGCCGGTGACCTCTTTAAAGCGGTGCATAAGATAGTATTTGCTCAGGAAGAATTCTTCGGCAATACCGTCATTTGTAATATTTTCGGTTATATGGTTGCTTATGTACAAAAGTACCGAATCAATAAGCTTATCGCCGGGATAGTCTGTGCCGTGTCTTGAGGAATCGAGTTTAATATAAGCGCGATTTAAATGTACGAAAAACTGCAGAAAGTAAGAAGCGGTAAGAATACCTTCGCCGTAGCCTTCTTCTGTCAGGGAAGCCTCTAAAAGGGTCAAATCGTTTTTTAATTCGTTAAGAAGTTTTAATTCGGGTCTAAGGAGACATTTACCGGCGCTCATTGCAATACCAAAGCAGCTGCCTAGGTTTTCGGGATAGCTTAAGGGGGATTCCAAAAACCCGGGACGGGTCCATATAACAATTCTTTCGTATACAGCGGAAGGGCTTATGACAGGTTTGTGCAGGCAGTGGTGACGCACTAAAAGTATATCTCCGGGTTTTAGTATGTAAGGCCTGCCGTCGACATAGTAGGTTACATCACCTGAAATAAATAAAATAACTTTGTTAAAGTCATGAAAGTGATATGGGAACTGTTTTGCGGTCCTGTCTTTGATATGGAAGTATTTAAAGTTTTCGGTCAGATAACCGGATTTTTGGTTTGACATAGCCTCTTTCTCCTTTTGTGAAATTATACAGCACTTTTTGCATAGTTTCAAGCAATATATGCTCTTTTATATGGTAAAAGTGTAGGGTATAATGCAAACAGTTAAAAGAGTAATCCGGCGCATAAAGCAAGGAGGAATGGTTATGGATACAATTGCAATGAGTAAATATCACGGTCTCGGAAACGATTATCTGGTATTGGACCCGAATAAAAATGACATAAAGCTCCAGAGGCGCCAGGTAGAAAACATCTGCCGCAGGAATTTCGGAGTATGCGCAGATGATGTTATTTACGGTCCGGTTATTGAGGATGGGAAAATAACTGTATGCATTTACAATCATGATGGAATCTTAGAGGAAAATAAAAATGCGGTCAGTATTTTTGCCAAATATCTTAAGGACAGTGGTTATATTTCTCAGCCGGTATGCACGGTAAAGACATTTGCGGGTGAAAAGCAGGTGGATATGCCTGAGGATGCTCACTTAGGAGGTTCCCCGGTGGGAACAATTCATCTTGCTGAGAATTTCTTCTCATAAATAATGGTACAAAATGAGCGAGACTTGAAAAAGAGAGTCATCTATCCGGTGGCTCTTCTTTTTTATGGAAAAATATGATAAAATTATGCGGTAGTAAGTGAAAGAGGTTGAGGTTAAATGCAGAATATACTTGATATACTTTCGAGAGAAACAAAGAAGGCCTTTGAAGAGGCAGGATATGAATCGGATAGAGTTACGGTGACGCTTTCAAACAGGCCGGATTTATGCGATTATCAGTGTAACGGAGCAATGCCGCTTGCTAAGACGGCGCATAAGGCTCCTATAATGATAGCTCAGGAAGTGGCTGAAAAGATGGCCGGATGTGAGTTTCTGGAAAGTGCAGAAGCTGTTAATCCGGGATTTTTGAATTTGGTGATATCAAAAAGCTTTCTGGCGGATTATATAAATCAGATGGAAGAAGATGATGATCTCGGATTTGAGAAGGTGGAAAATCCGAAAACGATTATTATAGATTACGGCGGACCTAATGTGGCAAAGCCGCTGCATGTAGGTCATCTGCGTTCAGCAATTATCGGTGAGTCCATTAAAAGAATCGGAAGATATGTGGGCAATAAGGTAATAGGTGATGTGCATCTGGGAGACTGGGGTCTTCAGATGGGGCTGATTATCACAGAACTTAGGGAAAGAAAGCCGGAACTGGTATACTTTGATGAAAACTATGAAGGAGAATATCCTTCAGAGGCGCCGTTTACCGTATCCGAGCTTGAAGAAATCTACCCGACGGCATCGGGCAGGTCTAAGGAAGATGAAAACTATAAGAATGAAGCACTCGAAGCTACGGCTCAGCTGCAGGCGGGGCGAAGAGGGTATCAGGCGCTGCTTAAACACATTCTTGATGTTTCCGTTACCGATTTAAAGAAAAATTACAGTAATCTCAATGTGGAATTTGACCTTTGGCTCGGCGAATCCGATGCCCAGAAGTATGTTCCGGATATGATAGAAAATATGGAAAAAAGCGGCATTGCTCATGAGAGCGAAGGCGCTCTTGTGGTTGATGTATCTGAAGAAGGCGACTCTAAGGAAATCCCACCGTGCATTGTCAGAAAGTCGGATGGAGCCTCACTTTATGCAACTACCGATCTTGCTACCCTGGTGCAGAGAATGAAGGATTATAAGCCGGATAAGGTTTTATATGTCGTAGATAAAAGGCAGGATATGCATTTTACTCAGGTATTCAGGACGGCCAGAAAAGCCGGTATAGTAGGAGAAAACACCGAACTTGAATTTCTCGGATTCGGCACTATGAATGGTAAAGACGGTAAGCCTTTTAAGACAAGAGAAGGCGGGGTAATGAGGCTTGAGCACCTGATACAGGACATTGATGATGAGATGTATAAAAAGATAAGCGAAAATGCGCTTTCAAAGAGTGATGACTTCGACCGGTCAGAGGCTGAAAAGATTGCTAAAATCGTCGGGCTGTCAGCCATCAAATACGGAGATTTGTCAAATCAGGCTTCTAAAAACTATGTCTTTGATATTGACAGGTTTACTTCATTTGAAGGTAATACCGGGCCGTATATCCTGTATACGATAGTGCGTATCAAATCTATTCTGGAGAAGTACAGCGCATCGGGAAGGTCTGCTGAGGGCAAGAAGGTTTTGGAAGAGTTTAATGAGACTCAGAAAAACCTTATGCTTGAACTTGTTAAATTTGAGGGAGTTATTAAAGATGCCTATGAAGGCAGCGCACCTCACAAAATCTGTGCATATATATATGATATATCAAATGCATTTAACCGCTTTTATCATGAGGTAAATATTATGGCGGAAGAAGATGCTCAAAAACAGGCAGGTTACATAAAACTGCTCGACCTTACAAAGAGAGTGCTTGAGCAGTGTATAGAACTTTTGGGATTTGGTGCACCTGATTATATGTAGGAGGAGAGTTTATGTTTGGCAAAAAGAAGGATGAAGAAATAATACTTGAGGTAGCAAAAAAAGAGAGCGCATCATCTACAATAGTGCTTGTGGTTGCTTCGCTTTTATGTATATTTACGGGGCTTGTACTTTTGTATGTGCCGCAGATTACTTCTTTGGCCATAACATATATATATCTTGCCGGAATCATTATATGGGGAGTCTATGTTCTGGTGAGGTATTTTCAACTCGAAAACTACAAAAAATACCATGATTATTCTTTCTCAGCCGGAGCTGTAGCCCTGGTGCTGGGATGCTGCGGTCTTGTAAGAGCAAATGGTATATCGCAGAACCTTGACGGCTATATAGGCGTGGCAGTCCTTATGCTTGGCATTATAATGCTTCAAAATGCCATAAGAATGAAATTTACAAACAACATATTATGGGGAGTTGAGCTGGGACTGTCGCTTTTAAGTGTTATTTGCGCTGTTATTATTCTTACCGGATTTAAGGCCGTACTGGATATGGCAGACGGACTCGAATATTATATGCTTGTTGCCGGCGGGGCATTTAGCATAATATCAATACCTATTGTTGCATATGGGATACATCGCAATAAAAAGAGGGAAGAAAGACGGTTTGAAGTGGCTGATATGGCGTCACAGATACAGCTGGATGATGTAACAGAGCCGCTTATTACCGAAGAAAACGGCGTTTATGAGGAAAAAGCAGAAGAGTCCGGCGGCTTAATAGCCGAGGGACTCTCCGATGAGGATGACATGAATTCTGCCGGGGATGCTTGAGTGTCTGGTATAGACAAACTGGCTGCATATGGTATCCTCTGACATACAGTCGATACATCTGCCTGTTTTTGAGCAGGGTGTATTTTTGTCAAGCCTGATGCAGTTTTCCGGAGCAGCAGTATTGCGGGCTCTTTTGATTGCAGAATCAAGATCCGGACAGACTTTGTTCATGCCGCAGACTACAAATACCTTTTTGGGACCGTAAATGAGGGCTGCTGTACGGTTGCCGAGCCCATCAATATTGAAAAGTTCGCCGTTTGCAGTAATGGCGTTTGTACTCATAAGGTAAAAGTCGGCCGAAAATGATTTCAGATAGAGCTCTTCCATATCGGCGTAGGTCTGGTCAGGTTTTCTTAAGTAGAGTGTGAGGTCTTCCCTTTTAGGGAGGGCTTCTTTTATACCCATTTCCTCAAGGGTCTGGGTGCCGCCTACACCTACGCTTGCGCCGGGAGTCAGGCTGGCCATGAGAAAATCAGAAGCTTCTTTGGCATTATCAAAGTATGAGCCTTTCATATGTCTTTTTTCAAGATTTTTAATGATTGTTTGTGACAGATTTTTGTAATATTCCTTTTTATTCTTCATTTTCTTGTCTCCTTAACTAATGGAATATGATGATTTTATCAGTGGTTTGAGAAAGTGTCAAATTTAAATTTACATAATTTGAAAAAATGTGTTGACAATTCAGAAAAATGTGTTATTATGATATTGCTAGTACAAGATGACACACAATAGCATAATTCAAATCTTCCTAATTGAATGGAAAGAGCTGCGGCGTTTCCCCCTAAACGCGCCGCAGCTTTTTTCCGCTTATTGCAATTTGTTTTTGATTGAGGTAAGATAATTAATTGGAAATAAAATGATTTTGCAGAAAGGAAGATGATATAAATGATTAAAGTTGATGTAGTTTCGGGATTCCTTGGAGCGGGCAAAACCACTTTTATAAAAAAGATGGTAGAGGAAGCTTTTAAGGGCGAAAAAATCGTACTTATAGAAAACGAATTCGGAGAAGTAGGCATAGACGGTGGATTTTTGAAAGACGCCGGTATAGAAATATCAGAGCTTAACTCAGGCTGCATCTGCTGCTCGCTGGTGGGTGACTTTGATAAGAACCTCAAGGAAGTAGTGGAAAGATTCAGCCCTGACAGGATAATTATAGAGCCCTCGGGAGTGGGCAAACTTTCTGATGTAGCGACATCTGTTGCCAATGTGGCAAAAGAAAGACCTATGGAAATAAATGCCCTTGTCACGGTGGTCAATGCTGTAAAGGCAACAAAACAGATGAAGGCATTTGGAGAGTTTTTCAACAATCAGATAGAGTTTGCAAATACAATAATTCTCAGCCGCAGTCAGTCTGTACCGGATGAGAAACTTGAACTTACCGTAAAAACCATTCAGGAAAAGAATTCAAAGGCTGCTATTATTACAACGCCGTGGGATGAGCTTGATGCCAATACTATTCTTAAGGCTTATGAGTCGAAACAGAGTATGATTGACGGACTTTTGCATGAGGCTGTGATAGAGGCAGAAGAGCACGAGCATGA
>CAJOOU010000184.1 GCA_905236735.1 uncultured Eubacterium sp.
ATTCATAGTACTCCGAATCATAATATGATGATTCATACGACCAGTATCCCTCATATGAATCGGTTGTTTTTATGTCATCGTCAGTCAGAACTCCGATATCTTTAAGAGCCGCGATTGTATTTGTCCAGCTGCTTGTAAGCTGGAGTTCAAATGACTCGTTATATGAACCTTCATAATATGTGCTGTCCCAGGCATTATAGTTGGTATCGTATACCTGAAGCGCCATATCATAATAGCTGACATCCTCCGCATAATCTCCGGCTCCCATGATCAGGTAGTCTGAAAGTGTATTAATATACGCATACTCATAAAGATTGTTAATATAATCTTTTCTTACAGCATTATAAAGCTCCTCAAGTTCCTCAGATGATTTTCCGAGTAGAGCTACTGTCTGCATGCTGCCATCATCACTTGCCTTAAATAAATATCCACCGGTAAGTCTGTCATTAGTAAAAATGCTATCAAACGCTGCCTCTGCAACCGATTCATCTTTTAAAAACTCACGCAGAGCCTCTAAGGCATTGTCTTCTTTCAGAAAGTCTTCGCCATAATATAATATATCATACGATCTTGATTTATTTTTGCCGTTAGTCAAAGTATAGTTTATCGTTACAGTGTTTGTATAGACGCCCATTTGTGTATCCCCGGTGTTTTTAGCGGCATTATAGCTCATATCCGATACTTCTTTAGCGTTTTCGGTCAGATAAGAATGCAGAGCCAAAACCGCATTTATTACCTCTTTGCTGTCTGCTTCGGATATTTCCGTGTAGTTATTAGCTCCTATATCCACGGAAACGCTCTGTACATCTTCTGCCGAGGGCACATAGCTTTCATATCCGATGATATCGAAATTAAATACCGCTATTATAGCTGCTATGACCGCCACTCCCGGTATAAGTCCTTTAAGAGAGCCTTTAAACACCCTCGTGGTTTTTTTCATAAGCATTTCTGCCGCGTAATATCCCAGTATGCCGAAAACTATCGCAAAGAAATATATTATATTCTGCGGAAGCATAATTCCGACATTCCTGTATCCCGTATCACTCGCCGAAATATCGGTAATAATTTCTCCGAGCCCGAGTCCCAAATAAAGCATTACACAATATTTAAATATCGGCTTTGTAAATCCAAATACCAAAGTTGCCCCGGCTGTTTCGTTTTTCCTCTTTTTATACATAAAGAATGAAATCGCCGCAATTAAAATACCTATGGCTGCATATACTGCCGGAAGATGCATACCCGTTATTATCACCTTTCCCGTTTCATAGTCGATTCCGCAGTTAAAGCTGCCTGTTAAAGCAAAAACGGGTGAAAGCACTTCCGTTACACTCATGATGCCTGAGTATCCCGAATAACCGTACATATAAAATGACATCAGGCTGTAAATCATAAAACCGAATACCACAGCCGCAAAATTAAGTATGCCGTAGAATATAGGTGCCGCAATAAGCTGTCCCGTAATCATAATGCAAAATACCGCTAATGAGTAGAAAAATACTGTCTGCATTACTGTTGCATACAAAAACATCCCAAATGCCGGCATATCTACAGGAGATGCGCATAATCTGCAGGCAAGTGCGCCGAGCAGGGCAGCAAACAAATACGACGAAACCATTACGATAAGCCCGGTAAGGTAATTGGTAATAAAAAGTCCGGTCTTTGTCACGGGCAGAGAATGCATAAACTGTGTCTGGTCTTTATTCATCATATAATAAAACACTGCCATTGCCACGAATATTGATGACAGAAATACAGGTACGGTGGCAAATTCCGTGATTCCGTATATCGCCTCTTTTACATAAAAACCGCTTGCAATGTCGGCCGCGCTTTGTCCGGACAGCCTTGTATAAAGTGAAAACGGCAGAAGGAAAAACCAGCATAAAAGCAGTACTATCCAAAACGGCCAATATCTTTTAACCATCATCTTAAATATCTGAGGATAAAACAATTTATTCGAGAATTTCGCTGACTCCATCATAAGCACCTCCTAACTCATAAATAAATATTTCTTCAAGGGTAAGCGGCAAAGCGTCTGCCACAACCGGCTCATATTTTTGCATAAGAGCCCTTGCCTCCTTCGGCGATGTCCTCATAATAATCGTATATACCCTACCCATATTTGATACATGCACCGCATCAATTTCTCCTGCGGCATCTTCCCTTCCCTCAGGGAAAACAACCTGCATCTTTGTCATATTGTCCTGAAGTTCTTCCAGAGAGCGCTCCAACAGCACTCTGCCGCCGTTTAAAATAGCAACCATATCGCATACATCCTCAAGTTCCCTTAAATTGTGGGATGATACGACAACAGTGAGCTGCCTTTTTTCCACCTCTCCCATAATAAGACTCCATACCTTGTGTCTCATAACGGGGTCAAGTCCGTCCATCGGCTCATCCAAAATGAGGTAATCCGGCGAGCATGAAAGCGCAAACCAGAAAGCTATCTGCTTTGTCTGTCCTTTAGAAAATGTGCGAAGCGGCTTTTTCATATCATATTCAAATACACTTCTCAGTTTTTCAAACTTCTCTTCAGAAAAAGCCTTGTAGTTTTCCTTATAAAATCCCTTCATATCGTTTATTGTACCAAGCGGAAAATACAAATTATCCGGAACTGAAATAATCCTTTCCTTTAAAGCAGCATTCTCATACACATCTTCACCGTCAAAAAGCACGACTCCCTTATCCTGCCTGTAGACACCGGTAAGATGCTTTAAAAGTGTTGTTTTACCGGCTCCGTTCGGTCCCACGAGTCCGTAAACCGACCCTGTCGGAATCGTCATTGTAGTCGAAGAGAGCGCTTCAAAGCCATCAAAGCTTTTCACAAGACCCTTTACTTCAATCATCCTTTAAGTCCTCCCTTATTAATTCTGAAATCTCTTTCTCCGTCACTCCCAGAGCATGAAGCTCTTTGAGAAGCACTTTTATTTCTCCCTTAAGCTTCTCTATTCTGGCCTTATCCGCATCCAAAGTCCTGCATACAAAATTCCCTTTACCGACTACTGAATACAGATAGCCCTCCTGCTCCAGCTCCCGATAAGCCCTTTGAATGGTATTGGGGTTTACCGCCAGCTGAGATGCCAATGAGCGAACCGACGGCATCCTATCATCTTCTTTCAGATATCCGGATACGATATACTCCCTAAGCTTGTCCCTTACCTGCTCATAAATCGGTCCGCCACTGCGATAATCAAGTGTGAACATCCCTTGTCTCCTTTCTTCCCTTATTAATTAATTATACCGGCCTTATGCCTTAGATGCTTAATTGTATTATTTGTTTTAACTGTATTAAGTCATCTAATACGGTTAGTATAGTATAAAAAAGGAAGACTGTCAAGTCCTCCTTTTCAGCCCGCATATGAAGCTGTATGAATGGCTTTGCGGCGTTTATAACGCCCACTAAAGATTCATCACAGCATTATATGCTTCCGCCGTAGCCTGCTCTACTGTTCTTGCTCTTACGCAGTCACCTATCTGAGCCCACTCCGGAACATCATTATCCGTAACAAAAGAATCCGCAAGATCTGTCTTTGCCTTCATGCCCGCTGCAAGGATAACGCTGTCACAGTTTACTGTCTGGTCATTACCGTCTGCATCCGTGTATGTAACAGAATTCTTTGTAATTGATTTACATCTTGCATTAACAATACCTGTAAAGTTTTCTGTTTCCGAAAGAATAATACGGATTTCATCTCCACAGGTTGTAGAAGCATCCGGACAAAGCTGCTCTCTCATTTCGATAATAGAAACCTTCTTGCCCTTCTCGCAAAGGTGGAGAGCCGTCTCGCATCCGACCTGTCCGCCTCCGACTACTACTACAGTATCGCCGAGGCTGTCTTCCCTGCCATATGCATCAGTTGCAACTATACCTGTCTCTCTGTTGTATCCTTCTATAGGAAGCATAAGCGGCTCAGCTCCTACAGCAATCATTACTGCATCATATTTACCATTAAGATCTGAAGGTTTAACTTCAGTATTTAAATGCACCTCAATACCC
>CAJOOU010000185.1 GCA_905236735.1 uncultured Eubacterium sp.
AAAATTTTATTTAATGTTTCTTCCGATATCATAAAAAACCTCTATGGCAAAATCATAACTCAATAAATGATTTTACCACAAAGGTTTGTCTTATGCTACATTTCACTTATGAATTCTATATTTTATGAATAAAAAGGCCGCTGCGAAGCTTTGGTTCAAACCATGTTGATTTTGGCGGCATTAAAAGTCCTGCATCTGCCACGGCAAAAAGCTCGCCTATGGATGTCGGGTACATTGCAAACGCAACCCTGGCATCAAGACCGCATCTTCTCTCAAGCTCTTTTGTTCCCCTTAGTCCTCCGACAAAATCAATTCTTTCATCGGTTTTGGGGTCTTTAATTCCAAGCACCGGGCCAAGTAAAAGATTCTGCAGATAAGAAACATCAAGTCCTTCCACAGGGTCATCTGTTATATCCTCTTTTCTTACGGCAAGGTCATACCATTTTCCGCTTAGATACATCCCAAAATGAGCTTTTTTATCAGGAGAAGCATTTTTTGCCGGCTTAATTTCAAAAACATCTCCCACCTTTGATAAGAATTCTTCCTCACTCATACCGTTTAAATCTTTAACAACCCTGTTGTAGTCCAGGATTTTAAGCTGCTCATCCGGAAACAGCACTGAAAGGAAGAAGTTAAACTCTTCATCTCCGGTATATCCCGGGTTTTCCTGCCTCCTCTTAAGTCCTACCTTAACAGCAGACGCAGCTCTGTGATGTCCGTCAGCAATGTATATATCGTTAATATTTGAAAAAGCCTCTTTTAAATCCGCTATATCACCCTCATTTGAAATCACCCACACTCTGTGAGTAATGCCGTCGTCAGCAGTAAAATCATACTCTGCCGGGCTTTGCATTGTTTTTGCTATAATATTATTTATAGCATCATCTGAGCGATAGGCCAGAAAAATAGGACCGGTCTGTGCACCGCATATATCTACATGGTTTATCCTGTCTTTTTCCTTTTCAGCTCTGGTGTTTTCATGCTTTTTGATAACGCCGTTTTCGTAATCGTCAATTGATGAGCATGCAACTATACCGACCTGACTTCTTTTGTCCATAATAAGCTCATAGATATAATAACAGTCTTTTTCATCCTGCTTAAACTGACCTTTTTCTACCATATCCCATAAAAGGTCATGAGCTTTTTTATACACCTCCTGTGCATATGTGCTTACCGTATCATCAAACTGTGTTTCCGCTCTGTCAATATTTAAAAAAGAAAGCGGTTTATCTTTAACTTCTTCTTTTGCTTCCTCTCTGCTGTATACATCATAAGGAAGAGCAGCAATCTTATCTTCAAGTCCCTTTGCAGGTCTTATTGCTTTAAAAGGTATTACTTTTGCCATTTGTATAGTCTCCTTAAAAGTTATATCCAACAGTTAAGTTACGCCATTTATATGGTAATGTCAAGTTAATGTAAATCCCCTGCCGCAATCATTGCATCTGTATACTTCTGACATATTATTCTCCTCCCTCTATAACAAATGCTGTATATAGCTTAAAATAATCATCATACGGATTATTGGTTCGCGGATTAAGGCTGTTATAATAATCGGCCTCATAAATTTTGCCGCTTTGATCATAGGCAGTTATCGTAAAATCAGCCGAGCGTACTCCGCCGGCAGAATATCCGCAGACATTTCCTTCTTCGTCTGTTATTGTTACCGACTTTATAATATCCACAATTACAAGCTTCCCGTCCAGATATGCAGCAGCTTCATATTCCGACCCTATCCCCTCATCCATATCTAACTTTCCCTCTAAACTTTGCTCCACAAGTCCGGGTTTGGTTTTTTGCAAAGTTGTTCTTACATTATCCGAATCATTAAGCTGCATACATACCGTCCAGTAACAATCTCCATAATAAAATATTCCCCTGACGCTTCCATCCGGCAGCACACTCTCATCCCCTGTCTTTACCTCTTTTGTAAAAACGACCTGTGAATTTTGGGTAGCAAGCTCACCGTAGCACACACTTTCTGCCGCTGCAAAAACAATTATTATCATAAGAAAAGAAATAAATTTCCGTTTCATTACCTCTCCTCTCCCTCTGCCAGGCGTTCTATCGCCTTTCCAACCCTGTCATACTCATAATGATATTTCTCTTTTATATAGTCCGTCAGTGATACTCCTTTATCATCAAGCTCGTCTGCCTTTACATCCCCTATAAGCTCTCCTTCTTTTAAAAGAACGGCCCTGCTCACAAATCCCGAAACCTCTTCTATAAGATGTGTAGATAAAAATACCGTTTCATTTTCCTCTAAAATACCGAGAAGAACCTTATAAAAATCCTCCCGGTTAAAAATATCATTACCTGCAAAGGGCTCATCCATCAGAATATAGTCCGCCCCCTGACAAAGAGCCATAATAACCTCAAACTGGTTCTTTTGACCGGCAGAAAATGTCTTTATCCTCTTATTAAGCGGAAGCGAAAAGAAATCCATCAGAGAATCAAACCTTTTTTCTCTAAAAGTATCAAACTCCTCCATATAAAACTGTTTATGACCTTTTGCATCCAGTTCCGGAAAAAAAGAGTGTTCGCAGGTGGCAAATGAAAATCTTGCAGCATTTTTCCGCGTTATCTTTTCATTATCAAGGAGAATATCCCCCTTAAACTTTAAAAGATTTAAAATACACTTCATAAGGGTGGTCTTTCCCGCTCCGTTCTCCCCAAAAAGCCCGACTATTTCTCCCTGTCCGATTGTCAGGGTAACTCCGTTTAACGCTACCTTTGGCTTATACTTTCCGGTCGGATCGTTATATTTTTTTTTGATATCGTTGTATTTTTTTGTGACAGATTTAATCTCCAGCATATCCTACCTCCCAGCTAATATTTTAAGTATATAATCCGGTGTAATTATCATATAAATTGCATAATAAATCATCATAACAAGCAGAGCATTTACCACACAAAGTGCAGCTGACATCATCGGTCCAAAAAGAATATTCATAAGAAGCCTCTTTTCATTCTTTATCCTTTTCATTACATAAATACTTTTTGATCCTGCGGTAAAATGTCTGTAATATATTAAAATCATAAAAAGCATTGCCATGGCAGATACATAAAACATTCCATTTACATCCATAATCACCTCTCCCGGCTGTTGAAAGAAAAGTTCGGAAAAAGTTTTAGGCTTTGCTCCCGGATTCCATAATGGCTTATATGTATATTCATATGAATACCCTGTCCAAAACAAAAGAGAATAAATAAAAGATAAAATATTTACCGCTATAAACACCGCCTTATGATTTTGAAAAAGCTTATCTGCTCCCGGCGGAATCATTTTACTAAGGAAATTATTTCTTTTCATATTCCATATTCACCCCTTCCAAAATGTATGCCCCAAACAGTAAAATAACAGTGCACATTCCTACCGCACTCAGACTAAGCATTTCAATATCTGAGCCGAAAGATGCCGGCGCCGCAACAAAAACCGCAAATACACCTGCTATTACAACAGCTATGGGTACGCCTCCTCTTCTCTCTATATAAGAAAAATATGCAGCCAGAAACGCCAAAAAAAATGTATGCAGTCCTCTCCATATTATTCCCACACCGTTATACGGCATTATAAGCGACTGCAGCAATGGACACCTTATCGTGGCTGCATAAACCGCCCTTATATCCACTCCCGGAACAATATTTATGTAAATCATTGCCATTCCAAGCAGAAAAAGGATTTCCAAAGTATTTGCAAGAAAAAAGCACCCGAATGAATAAAACCACTCCGTAAACATAAACTGTTCATGAGTAATACCTGTTCTTTCTATGACCATTATAGGATGAGACCTGCCCGGTCTCCCCACAGAAAACAGTACAGCCAAAAGTACGGCAAGCATACCTCTGTATGCCCATGCCAGATGTGATGTTCTTACTATCCACTCAAAAGAATCGGGATAATGCGCATCGTTTTCATATGGCAAATATCCAAGCGTTCCCCCGGCCATACCAAAAGCAAACATAAGCCCCTGCAGCGCCAGGCCGAGCGCTATTACAATGCATACATATTTAAATGATGAGTTAAAACACAGATTAAATGCTCCCAGTCTCATTTTATTTCTTTTCATCTATTCTTCCTCCCATAACTTTCCCATCATTTCAAGCATGTTTTCCTTTGTCACACCTGATTTTTTCATGGCAGAAATAACGCTCTTAAGGTCATTTCTAATCCATTCATCCCTTATTTTTTCCACCTTATCCCTGTCCAGATTCATACAGCTTTTTGCCCCGGTTTTAGACTCAATCAGCCCCTCATCTTCAAGCATCTTGTAGGCCTTTTGAACAGTGTTGGGATTTACTCCCAGTGTAGCAGAAAGCACCCTTCTTGACGGGAGCTCGTCGCCGTCATTTATAATTCCCGCAACAATTCCCCTTTTCATATATCTAATAATCTGTGTATAAATCGGAATACCGTCTTCCGCCTTAAATAGTTCAAATGAAATCACCGGGATGCCTCCTTTCTTTAATAATCCGTACTACTTTTATAATACGGTTTATAACTGTATTATAAAACCAATACAGTTATCTGTCAATGTTTAATTTCACACATTAATGATGTATAATACAAAACATGGAAAAAATAACTGTAAACGCCGTTCCGGTACTTAAGTTTCCGGAACTCGAAAAATTAGACTTTATAAAGCACTGCTTCTCCACAAGAGAAGGTGGAGTAAGCAGTGGTATTTTTGAATCAATGAACCTGAGTTTTTCAAGGGGCGATGTCAAGGAAAATGTGGACGAAAATTTCAGGCGTATTGCTGCCGTAATGAATGAGCCCGTATCAAACTTCGTACTAAGCGAACAGACCCACACAACCAATATACATGTTGTATCCAAAGAAGATGCAGGCATAGGACTTACACGCCCAAAGCCGTACACAGATATAGACGGACTTATTACCAATATCCCCCACCTTGTATTATCGTGTTTTTTTGCCGACTGCGTGCCTCTTTATATTATAGATCCCAAAAACAAAGCCATAGGCCTGTCTCATTCGGGATGGAGAGGTACTGCCGCTCGTATGGGTCTTGTTACCATAGAAAAGATGCGTGAAAATTACGGCAGTTCCCCGGGTGACCTCATCTGCGGCATAGGTCCTTCAATCTGTCAGAGCTGTTATGAAATAAGCCGGGATGTTGCTGAAGTATTTATTAGGGAATTTCCGGGCTACAAGGATACATTACTTAAGGCAAAACCCAATGATAAATACAATCTGAATCTTTGGGAGACAAATAAAATAATCTTTAAGGAAGCCGGGGTAAAAGAAGAAAACATCATACTTCCCGGCATCTGCACATGTTGCAATCCCAAACTGTTATTTTCCCACCGCGCCTCGAAAGGACGCAGGGGAAATCTCGGAGCGTTTTTATGTTTAACTCAGTCCGACTGAGTTAAACGCTCCGCGAGGATGCGCACGGATTCGGACAGGAATTTGTCTGCTGAAGCAGACCCGAATCCGGCGCGCAAG
>CAJOOU010000186.1 GCA_905236735.1 uncultured Eubacterium sp.
AAAAAGCAATTATTATTGATTTTAAAAATATCATATCACTTAACCCTCACGGGTATCCCCACAACAACTTCGGTTACCCTGTCTGCCATCCCGGCGAGCTCGCGGTTTACTTTTGCAAGCGCTATTATATAGTCCTCTGTAAATTCATCATATCCTCCGCCATCATTTCCAACTTCTCCGGTCACAACCACCAGATTATCCACCTGTTTTTTCAGCCTTTCTATACCTTTTACTACTCTTTTTTCCGCTCCGCATCTTTCCCCTGTAAACATTTCGTTTGCCAAAAGGTTTGTTACGCACTCTACAAGTGCTCCCTTTGCCTCTGCCGGAAGATTCAGTCCTACAAAATCACATGGCCTTTCTATGGTTTCAAATCCCTTGCCGTCTCTAAGATGCCTGTGTCTCATTATCCTCTCCGCGCTTTTTGGTGAATCGCTTTCCATTGTAGCTATATAATACTTGCCTCTCTTCAGATTGCCAAGAAGACCTTCTGCATACTCACTTTTACCACTGGCTGCGCCGCCCGTTACAAGTTCAAACATCACTCAAACCTCTCATACTTTGCTACACCCATCTCATCAAACCCTGCACCTGTCTTATATATTACATCTACAACTTTAAGCATGGAATAAAGCATAACAGCGCCACTCCCCTCTCCCAATGCAAGCTCTGCATCTATCACAGTAAACAATCCCAGAGCGTCACTTATCAGCTTCGTACCTCTTTCCTTACCTATATGAGAAGAAACAAGATAATCTTTTACACCCGGCAGAATGCTTTCCGCACAAAGAGCCGCAGTCTGCGCAATAAGACCGTCAAGTATTACAGGAATACCATATACAGCCCCACCTATACATAGACCGCAAAGGCCCGCTATATCAAGACCTCCCACACACTGCAAAGCCTTAAAAGCTCTCTCTTTTTTGTCGACTATTTCCAAAAGCCCGTATCTTTCTATTGCCTCATCAATTATCCTTATCTTCTTTTGAAGGGCGCTGTCACTAAGACCCGCTCCTCTGCCTGTAAGTTTATCCGCGGGATAACCAAGTATCGCCGAGCTGACAGCGCTGCTGGTAGTGGTATTTCCTATACCCATTTCACCGGTCAGCAATATCTTTCCTCCCATTTCGGATATCTCCCCAGCTTCTTCGATACCAACGGATATGGCCTTAATCACTTCTTCTTCGGTAAGCGCCGGCTCCTTCGCAAAATTTCTCGTCCCATATCTTACCTTGCGTTTTTTTACTCCGGCCGGGGTATCTCCGTCTATACCGACATCGACAGCCACGGCAGATATATTTTCAGCCGCTGCAGCTATAAAAGACAGGCTTTTGCCCATCCCCATTTTCTCTGCAACCACTCCTGTTACATAACTTCCGCACTGACTTACCCCCTCTTCTACTATGCCGTTATCTGCACACATTTCCACCAGATACGCCGGTGCAATCTCAACCCTGACATTTCCGCTTGCTGCTCCTATTTTCATAAAAATATTTTCAAATTCGCCAAGAGAGTCCAGAGGTTTGGCTATGGTATCCCATCTGTCCTTAATTGCACTTTTTAGAGCCTTATCCGGTTTTGTTATGTTTATATTAAACAGTTCGTCTTTATGTTTAATTGTCATAATATTTCTCCATTATTTCATATATCCTTGGCATATCCAGCGATTGCCTTGTTATATCCGCCAGCCTGTCATACTCTTTTTCCATAAGACTCTCAAAACTTTCACCACCGTTTTTTAGTTTCACACCCTTTCTCTCTGCCAATGCCTCTGCCGCCAAAAAAGCAACATCACCGTTATCGAAAAATCCGTGTATGAATGTTCCGTATACATTACCATTTGAAACAATCGGCGCGTCTAATCCCGGGACTTTTCCCATATGTATTTCGTAGCCCTTTATCTTTCTGCCGTTTAAAACAGAAAAAACGCCGCCAATATTGTTTACTACAGCTTCCGTCTGCTTTGTTTCTTTGTTTTTGTCAAATATTACATCTCCATTTAACAGCCTTAGCCCTTCGGCCGTACCGCCGTTTTCAGCTTCATTTCTATCATCAATACTCTCGCATAGCATCTGGTATCCCCCACAAATCCCCATAACAGGAACACCTTCTCCCGTCTTTTTTATAATCTCATCGGCAAGCCCTGCATTTCTCATCCATTCAAGGTCCGCTATAGTGCTCTTGCTTCCGGGCAGTATGATAAAGTCAGGGTTCTTTAGTTCTGCTCTGTCGGATACATACCTTACCCCCACTCCATCAATCATTTCAAATGGATGTAAATCGGTAAAATTCGATATTTTGGGAAATCTGATTACAGCCACATCAATGATACCGCCACCTGCATATAAAAATCTGTCCGACAAAGAATCCTCATCATCAAGTGACAGATTTTCATACGGCATAAGACCTAAAGTATCTATACCACTTAAATCTTTAAGCATATCTATTCCCGGATAAAGCAGCGTCTTATCGCCTCTGAATTTATTTATTATAAATCCTTCCACCCTGGATTTTTCATCTTCTTTTAGTAAATTTACAGTACCTGTAAGCTGGGCAAAAACTCCTCCCCTGTCTATATCTCCTACAATTATAACCGGCGCATCAAGTTCTGTGGCAAGTCCCATATTTACAATATCGTTTTCCCTTAGATTAATCTCAGCCGGCGAACCGGCTCCCTCAATTACAACAATATCATACTCATCCTCAAGTCTTGTGAACGCACCTGTAATTACAGGCATAAGTTCTTTTTTATATGCAAAGTATTCTTTTGCACTCATATTTCCTATGCTCTTACCGTTTACTATTACCTGAGAGCCAATGTCCGTAGTAGGCTTTAAAAGGATCGGGTTCATATCTGCAGACGGCGTTATACCGGCAGAGCGCGCCTGCATCACCTGCGCCCTGCCCATTTCAAGTCCCTCATCCGTTATGTAAGAATTAAGTGACATATTCTGGGATTTAAAGGGGCACACCTTGTAACCGTCCTGCTTAAAAACCCTGCACAGGCCGGCCGCAACCAGACTTTTGCCTACTCCCGACATCGTTCCCTGTATCATTATTACCCTGGCTTTTTTCCTTCTTTTTACTCTGCAGGTTAAAGATGATTTCGCGGTTTTATAATCCATATCAAACAGCCGGCATATGTACTCATCTGTAAGCACCTCTTCCGCTGTTCCCAGCTTATCAGCCTTGCCTGCCTTAAGTGCAAGAACTTTGTCGCTGAATCTTCTTGCCATATCAAGTTCATGCATCGACATTATCACACATATATTTTTTTCGACAGCCAGCTTTCTTATCAGGGTAAGAATCTCAAATCTATATTTAATATCTAAAAAAGAGGTCGGTTCATCAAGCAACAGCACCTCCGGCTCCTGGCACAGCGCCCTTGCTATTATAACCCTTTGCTTCTGCCCGTCAGAAAGAGAATCAAACGGCTCCATTAAAAGTTCCGTTAATCCCGCAAGAGAAGCAGCATATTTTACCTCCTCATCATCTTTTTCGGACAGCCCGCCCATTATTCCGGTATACGGGTAACGACCTGCGGCAATCATCTCATATACCCGCATGTATTCTCCGAATGATTTTTGAGTAGATACAAATGACTGTCTTTTGGCAAGCTCCTTTATACCAATATTTTTTAAAGAATCCTCGCCTATATAAACAGCGCCCCCAAGAAGCTTTAGCTCTCCTGTCAGAGACTTTAAAAAGGTGGATTTCCCGGCTCCGTTAGGTCCTATTACGGCAAGGATTTCTCCCCCGAAAAGTTCAGCAGTGATACCTTCTGCTATTATTCTTTTCCCATATCCCACATTGATATTTTCACATCTGAAAGCTCTATCCATTTATTCTTCTCCGACTCAGCATTATCCATATAACCACAGGCGCTCCGAACACAGCCGTAACAGTACTTATGGAAAGCTCCGTTGGTGCAAATGCCGTTCGTGCAATCAAATCACAAGTCATACAAATCGCGCTTCCCAAAAGGAACCCTCCCGGAAGTATTATCTTTGGCGCAGATGTTCCAAACATTTTTTTTGTAAGATGAGGTACCGCAACACCCACAAACGAAACAGGGCCGGCAAATGCGGTAACACACGCCGCAAGCATCCCTGAAATCAAGAGCAGCATTATTTTAAACATTCTTATATTAACACCTACATTCGCCGCATGTGCTTCGCCTATAAGATAAGCCCCCATCGGCTTTGAAATAAGTATGGCCCCTATCATACAGACCGCAACTGTTATGCCCATTATCTTAATCTGTTGCCAGCTCATTCCCGAGAAACTGCCCATTGACCAGTTGTGCAGATTGACAATATTGGAATCATCAGCAAAGCTCACCAGAAAATCAGTAAGCGCCGAAAATATATACCCTATCATTACTCCGCAGATAATAAGCACTCCCGTCGAACGGCTTTTGCCCGAAAAAAGCAGAATAAACGCCAGACTTATCATGGCTCCGATAAATGCGGCACCAATCATAGCAAATGACGATATTCCCCTTCCAATCCCCAGTAGATATATCATCACAAGGGCCACGGAAAGTTTTGCTCCCGATGATATGCCCAGCACAAAAGGTCCGGCTATCGGATTGGCAAAAAAAGTCTGGAGCATAAAGCCCGATACGCACAGCGCCCCTCCAAGTATAAAGGCCGCAATAACCCTGGGGAGTCTTATGCTGAGAATAATGCTTAGATTTTCCGTAGTTCCTTCTTTAAAAAGGACTGCCCTTATACTCTCTGCAAAAGATATGTCCGCAGAGCCCGCCGAAATACTGATTACCAGCAAAACAGCGCACAATACCAAAAGAACGATAAACAATAAAAAATTTTTAGTCTTATTTTTCATACTCATCCAACTTCTTTAAAAATGACAGTTCCTCTTCACTTCCCGTTATCACCTTGTTAAAATCAAGTATCATTTCACCTATAGCCGTCGTCTGCTGAAAGGTACTGGCCGGCATACACCATACATTTCCTTCCTGCACCGCCTTAAAATCAGCAAAAACCGAAGACAGCGCCAATAAATCGTCTACTCCTGAAAGTTCTCCTGTTATAGTGCTGTTATAAATAATTATATCCGCATCCTTTGCTGCATCATAAAAGCTTTCCATATCCATATTCATTGTGGAAAGCGCATTATCATCACCTGTGAGTCCGTCAAGTACATAACTCCCTCCTGCCATCTCAATCATTTTGGGAATATAGTCGCCCGACTTTCTCACATTGACTATCCCGTTTGATGTCACATAAAAAAATGCGACACTTTTCCCATCCGTCTCCGCAGTCTCGAGATTTTCCACCTTTTGTACTTCTTCAGTAAAAAAACTTTCAGCTTCTTCTTCTTTATCCAGAATTATTCCGTAAAGCTTTATCCACTCAAGACGCCCCAAAGGATGTGATTCATAACTCGATTTTTCCACAATAACATTTATACCAAGCTTTTCTATCTCTTCTTTTATCTCCGGACTGTGATATATCATGGTATTTTCTATGGCAAGAGAGACCTTTAAAGCAAGCAGCTTCTCATAATCGGGTGCGGAGTATTTACCTATATATTCTATATCTCCGCCATCCATAAGATTCTTTATATCTTCTATATACCAGTCCGAACTTTCCGTGCTTACACACTTTATATTTTCCAGCGCATCTATTGCCCTAAACAGATCCGGCACGGAAGATGAAGCCGCATAGATATTTTCCGGATTTTTTTCAATTATAACCGCCCCATCTTCTACCGCACTACATCCTTCTTCCCTTATGAGAAACTTTTCATCATCTATGGTAATAAGTCTGCAGCCGTCATCATACTTAATAACAGAAAACCCTTCTGCATATTCATTTCCGGATTCTGCGCCATCGGTATGAGAATACGACACCTCTACTAGCGAGTTCCAATCAAATGTTAAAACATAATTTATCTCATAGGGCTGGCTCATCGCTGTTGTATCAGCTACAACTTCAAGACTCTCCTGTCCCAGTGTAACAGGGAGCAAAAACACTGAATTTCCGTCGTCATTTACAGGATAATATGTTTCATCGTCAAGTATCATGTAATCATAATACGGACTGCTCCACTCAATTTTCACTTTGGCCAGACCATCTTCTATTGTAAGAGGCGCAGGTGTGGTAACAGAGGCTCTGCCGCTTCCTCCTTCAAGCGACACCTCTATTGTGTAGCTGCCGTCTGCGTAAGTCTTCTCTGTACATGAACAAATAAGCATAGCTGTCCCTATAAGGACAGCTATGCTTATTATTTTTCTTAGTTTCTTTGATATTCTCACTTTTATTCCTCAATTAAAACAGGATTTGACACTGTTACCTTATGATCATACCATGTTCCCTTTGTTCCGAGAAGAGCAAGGTCGAACTCCTCACCTATTACAGGCACGGTAACATCAAAAGCATTTACTTCTTCGGTTGTTCCGTCCGAATATGTAACTTCTTCAGCAGTCGCATCTATAAGCTGCGCACCATCAGCCTGCGCATCTTCGGCGCTTCCGAGGAAAAGATTTACCACATTCTGCGACGGCATAATAAGATGAATTGTCATAACTCCGTTTTCAACAGTAAGAGTTCCTTTACCGTCACACACCTCATTTACATGGAACATTGTACTGTCAGTTGTAAATTCAGCCTCATATACTCCGTCTTCAAGAGAAGTGCTCTCAGCTTCCTCTTCTGCTTCTGCCACATCATCAAGGCCAACTTCTATCTGGTCCTGCCCTGATGCGTCAACTGTGATTTCACTGATAACATCAGCACTTTCCGTAGCTGTATCTGCATCTTTGCATCCTGAAACAGCAAACAGTGCAGCTGTTAATAATATTAATAATGTTTTCTTCATTTTTCCTTATATTATCCTTACTTAATTACAGCGGCAGTATGTGCTACATACATCTGCTGTATACTTTCTATTTCTCCCAGTCCGGCTATTTGGCATGAAATATCTTCAAAT
>CAJOOU010000187.1 GCA_905236735.1 uncultured Eubacterium sp.
AAAAAAACTGAAAAAAGTGAGGTTAAAATGCAATATATCAAACCCGATTACTACGATACATTCAGCTGCATAGGAGGTGTCTGTCCGGACACCTGCTGCGCCGGCTGGGAAATAGAAATAGACGAAGGCACTCTTTATCAGTATAAAAACTATGCTCCTTCCGTCCATACCGACCTTTCAAATCGTTTCAAATCCGAAATAAACTATGACGAATCGGTATTTTGTCAAAAATCAAACGGAAGATGTGCCTTTTTAAACGACGAAAACCTCTGCGATATTTACAAAAACACTCAGGATGAGATGCTTTGGTGTGATACCTGTCGAAACTATCCGAGACATATCGAAGAGTTTGAAGGTATAAGGGAAATATCTATTGGTTTATCCTGTCCCGAGGCCGCCCGGATAATTCTCACCAATCCGGGCAAGGTGGGATTTATCACCGAAGAAGACGAACTTTTCGAGGAATACGACGACTTTGATTACCTTTTGTATTCCAAACTCTGCGACCTGCGCTCCTTTCTTATAGAGACGGCCCAGCAAAGGAATATGCCTGTAGACAAGCGTATTGCCCTCCTTCTTGACTCCTCAAAAAAGGCGCAGGAGGCTGTTGATGCCGATAATCTTTTTGCAATAGACGATATTATCCTCTGCCAAGGCTCATCCTGCCCTCCTCTTAATTTTTATGAAATGAGCCGCAGATATTTCGATGTCCTTGACTCTCTCGAGATTTTAAGAGAATCCTGGCAGAAGATGCGCGATACCTATGAAGAGATACTTTTTTCCAAAAACGAAGAAGGATATTATACCCTTAAGGCCGGATTTGACTCCTATCTTGTAAAAAGCGGGCTTAAGTCTTCATTTGATACGGCCCTTGAGCAGATTCTGGTGTATTTTATCTTCATATACTTCTGCGGCAGCGTCTATGACTGTCTGCCGTATGCAAAAACGGTTTTTGCCGTCTCATCATGTATCATCATATCCGACCTTTGTATGGCAAGATATGCAAAAGAAGGCAATTTGCAAATGAGCGATATCATAGATATCGCCCATTCATATGCCCGTGAAGTCGAGCACTCCAATGAAAATCTCGATTATATAGATTCAAACATTGCCTAATTCCCTTTAAGTATGGATGAGAGCGGCTTGTAGATAAGCACCGTCACAACCACGCTTATAAGCTCCTTGAAGAATGTAAACGGAGCGTTAAACACAACAAGAGCCTCAAGCAGATTATCGGTAGAAGGTCTTATAGCCTGATACATACCGATAATCGCATCCATAGGCATAAATGCCGTATACACCGGATAAACTATAAAATAGTTTGAAGGAATACTTGCCAGAGCCGATACCAGAGCACCTGTTATCGCCCCCAAAACAGCGCTTTTCTTATTCTTTTTGAGGCTGTAGATTATGCCCGCCGGAAGTACAAAAAGCGCGCCAAGCATAAAGTTGGAAAGTTCTCCCACAGCACCGGACTGCGATACAAACATATGCAGAAGGTTTTTAATCAGTTCTATAAGCACACCTGCTATAGGTCCATAAGCAAAAGCACCGATAAGTGCCGGTAAATCCGAAAAATCAAGTTTAATAAAACTCGGCATAATCGGAATCGGAAATTCCAGATACATAAGTATAAATGCCACTGCGGAAAGCATCGCAGTACCTGTCAGTACCCTTGTGTTTACAGGTCTTCTGACCTGTGCGTTGATAGTTTTTTCGTTCATTGTTTTCCTCCTTTTTTTGCCAGAGCACATAAGCCGAGAATTCAAGTCATACTGCATAAAAAAGCCCCGAGTCTACAGACTCAGGGCATAAAAATACATTATCGCTCTTCTCTCATCCAGACTTTACTGTCGGTTTAGGAATCTCACCTAATCGGCCCGAAGGCTCGCGGACTATACCGCCGGTCGGGAATTTCACCCTGCCCTGAAGATAAATATAAAATTTCTTTTGCGAAGCAAACTGTAAATCTTACGAAGTAAAATTTAAACGGGCGAAAATACGAAGTATTCCCACAGGTTTGTTGCTTGCAAAAAATAGTATACAACACTTTCTTATATAATACAACTCATTTTTTTAGCTAAGCGGATATTTATCGGTAAGACTCTTTATTATGGCTCTTGCCTTTTCGACTCCTGCCTCACCTTCTTTAACTATAATGCTGATAGCCTCAGCTACCATATCAAAGTCGTCTTCCTTAAGTCCTCTTGTTGTTGCAGCAGGCGAACCGAGACGGATACCGCTGGTTACAAACGGACTCTTAGGGTCATTCGGTATGGTGTTTTTGTTGGCCGTAATATGTGCATCATCCAAAAGCGCCTCTACAGCCTTACCTGTCAAATCATAAGGAGTAAGGTCCAAAAGCATAAGATGATTATCAGTGCCGCCCGATACTATCTTCATATCGCGTGAAATAAGTCCCTTGGCAAGTGCCTGCGCATTCTTTGCTATCTGACTCTGGTATTCTTTGAATTCCGGAGTCAGAGCCTCCTTAAAGCATACAGCCTTTGCTGCTATAACATGCATAAGAGGTCCTCCCTGCATTCCCGGGAAAACAGCCTTGTTAAAGTTCACTTCCTTTGCAAACTCCTCGCTTGAAAGGATGAGTCCTCCTATCGATCCTCTAAGTGTCTTATGTGTGGTTGTGGTTGTCACATGAGCATAAGGAATCGGGCTCGGGTGAAGTCCTGCAGCCACAAGACCTGCTATATGAGCCATATCCACCATAAGATATGCTCCCACAGAGTCGGCAATCTCTCTGAATCTCTTGAAATCTATAGTTCTCGCATAAGCGGATGCACCCGCAATAATCATCTTTGGCCTGCATTCTTTTGCTATACGCTCTACTTCATCATAATCGATAAATCCGTCATCATTTACTCCGTAAGGCACCATATTGTAGAAAAGCCCTGAGAAGTTTACCGGTGAACCGTGAGAAAGATGTCCGCCGTGGTCGAGATTCATGCCCATATAGGTATCCCCCTGCTCCATAAGAGCCATAAATACTGCCATATTGGCCTGTGCTCCCGAATGCGGCTGTACATTGGCATAGGTACAGCCAAAGAGTTCTTTGGCCCTCTCCCTTGCAAGGTCTTCGACCTCATCCACCACATAGCATCCGCCATAATATCTTTTACCCGGGTAGCCTTCCGCATACTTATTGGTAAGTACGCTTCCCATTGCTGCCATTACACTTTTTGAAACCCAGTTTTCAGACGCAATAAGTTCAATATGGTCATTCTGCCTGTTGAACTCTTTTTCGATTTTGCCGAAAATTTCGGCATCAGTCTTCTTAAGCTCCTCGTAGTAATTTAAATCCATCAAATAATCCTCCTACTGCTGACTGTTTGCTTCTATATAGTTTATAAATTCGCCTTCCGGAATAGGTTTGGAAAAATAATATCCCTGAAGGAAATCACAACCGATTTTGGTAAGGGCATCTACCTGTTCTTTGGTTTCAACGCCTTCACATACCACCATAATGCCGAGTTCCTTGAACATGGCTATACTATATTTGAGAGCCGTCATGGCTCTTTCATCCTTCATTGCCCTCCACAGCAATGATTTATCTATCTTAATCATGGCAAACGGATATTCAGCTATGGTATTGATATTTGAAAATCCGGTTCCGTAATCATCTATTGCAAAATTCACCCCGGCTTTTATCAGGTTATCCATATTAGTCTTAAGCACATCCTTAGATACCACTGCCGCCGTCTCGGTAATTTCAAACTGAATCATACTGTGCCTGATACCGTATTCATCCATGGTATCTATCAGTTTTTTATAGAGTTTTTCCTGCATACACTGCACTGTCGAAAGGTTTACATGTATATATTCTATACCTATATTCTGCGGCACTCCCGTAGCTATAAATTCACATACCTTTTTAAATACGATGTTGCCTATTTCCACAACCATGCCGTTTTTTTCCGCCAGCTGTATGAATTCATCCGGAGGAACAAATCCGAGCTCATCACTCCTTAACCTGACAAGAGCTTCGGCAGATATCACCCTGCCCCTTTCCACCGAGTAGATGGGCTGATAATACACCATAAACTTATCTTCGGAAATAGCGCTTGCCATCTCCATTATTACCCTTGTCTCCCGTCTTCCTCTTTCAAGAATCTCACTGTCGGCGTAAACGACCTCATTTTTACTGCTCAGCCTTGCTTCAGCAATCGAATAATCAATAAGGTCAAGCGCATCCTGGTATCTGCTTACATTTTCAGGATATGACAATCTGCAGATGGCGGCGGAGAGCTGGATTTCCACATCATTAAAGGTAAACGCCTCTTTGAACCTGTCCTTTATCTTTTTAATTATCCCGTCCCAGTCCGCTTCTTCTGTAGGTCCCATAAGGGCAAGTCTGGCCCCGCCGAGGCTAAACTCTGTCACAAGCGGGTCTATTTTTTTCATATATTTTGCTACATCAGCAAGAAATACATTGGCAACCGATGCTCCCATTGTCTCATTTATATACTTTAAGCCTTCAACATTTATTCCTACTATTGTCACCCTTTTTCTCGACCTTGTCGCAGCCGAAAAGATTTCGGAAAAAGCCTGCGAATTATACAGTCCGAGCTTTTTATCCAGATAATCCTCCGGATTTTCGAGCGTCATATATATGAGAATCAAAACTATGGCTACCATGAAAGAAATAAGCTGCATTCTTTCATTGTTTACCTCAATAGCTATACAGATAAGAGTGCCTACTATATAGAAAAACACCGAAAACTGCTGCAGAGCGCTGAGCTTTCTTTTGTTGCGCACGGTAAGGAGCAGCGCCCCCATTATGTAAACCGCAGCTATACCGTAGAGTACATCAAATACAGCTCCGTGGCAGTAGTATCCATCTCTGTCAAAAAAGAATATCCATTTTGTAAACGGAGATGTAACTATAAGCAAAACACTTATCATTTCCGGAAACAGGATTGCAAGTAATTCACCCTTCGTGTATTCTTCCTGTCCCTTTATGCTTATCTGTGTATATATGAAGTAAATAACGGGTATGCTGTTAAATGATACCAGATAAATCATATTCAGAAGAATATTCATCCATAGCGGTACGCTGTGCGGATAAGTTGCGGTAAATATCGTAATTATATCCGTCACATTTGAAATAAATGCAAGGGAGATAATAATGCTGAATATTCCGTTTCTTCTCGTATCTATTGTCTTGTTATAGCGGAAAAACGCTGCCATGGCAATCGTTATAATCAATGCCGCAATATCATAATGAATGACATATGCCAGTTCCATAACTCATCTGCTCCATTTAATTCCTACTCTTCTACGGTTTCGGTTTTAATGTAAAGCTCATCAAGCTGTTTTTCGTCTACCGGAGACGGTGCTCCACACATAAGGTCCGATGCATCCTTTACCTTCGGGAAGGCAATAACATCACGAATCGAATCAGCGCCCACAAGATGCATTACAAGTCTGTCAAGTCCGTATGCCAGTCCCGCATGAGGCGGTACTCCGTATTTGAATGCATTAAGCAAAAATCCAAACTGCTCATAAGCAGATTCCTTTGTAAATCCAAGAACTTCAAGCATTTTTTCCTGAATATCGTCCTGGTGTATTCTTATAGAGCCGCCGCCAAGCTCTGTACCGTTTAATACGATATCGTAAGCTCTGGCTCTTACGCTTCCCGGATCTTTGTCTATATTCTCCCAGTCTTCTTCCTTTGGCATTGTAAATGGATGGTGCATGGCCATAAAACGGTTTTCTTCATCCGACCACTCAAGAAGTGGGAAATCCGTAACCCAAAGGAAGTTATAGGTGTTTTTATCGAGCAAATCAAGCTGTTTTGCCATTTCCAGACGGAGAGCTCCGAGGACCTCCCATACCGTCTTGTTTTTATCTGCAGCAAAAAGGAGAAGGTCTCCGGCCTCACCCTGCATTTTTTCAATAAGAGCCTTCATCTCATCATCAGTCATAAACTTGGCAAATGATGATTTAATCTCACCCTCCTCATTTAAGCAGATATAGGCAAGTCCTTTTGCTCCATAACCTTTGGCAAACTCTACAAGTTTATCTATCTTCTTACGAGGCATGGCTCCCTGGCCTTTTACATTAATACCTCTTACACTTCCGCCTGCTTCTATTGCAGAGGTAAATACGCCAAAACCGCATCCCTTTACGGTTTCGGTCACATCGCAAAGTTCCATGCCGAATCTCGTGTCCGGCTTGTCACTTCCGAATCTGTCCATAGCCTCCTGCCACGGCATTCTCTTAAAAGGTATCTGGATATCAACTCCAAGGACTTCCTTCCAGATGTGTTTAAGAAGTCTTTCGTTTACATCCATCACATCCTCTTCGTCCACAAAGGAAAGTTCCATATCTATCTGGGTAAACTCAGGCTGTCTGTCCGCTCTAAGGTCCTCATCCCTGAAACACCTTGCTATCTGGATGTACCTGTCAAATCCTGAGCACATCAAAAGCTGCTTGAAAAGCTGCGGTGACTGCGGAAGGGCATAAAAATTTCCCGGATGTACCCTGGAAGGTACAAGATAGTCTCTCGCTCCTTCAGGAGTTGATTTGCAAAGCATAGGGGTTTCCACTTCAAGAAAGCCCTCGTCTGCCATAAACGAACGCACAAGTGTCATAACCTTGGATTTTACCATGAAATTACGCTGCAAATCCGGACGACGCAAATCAAGATATCTGTACTTTAATCTGAGTTCATCCTTTGTCTGTGAGTTTTCTTCAATCGGGAAAGGAGGTGTCTGCGACTCCGATAAGATTCGTAGAGATTTAGCCACCACTTCAATCTCACCTGTCTTTAAGTTCTCATTTACAGCTCCGCCTCTTTTTACGATTTCTCCTTCAACTGCTATAACAAACTCGTTTCTCAAAGACTCGGCCTTTTTAAAGCCCTCGCTTCCGACATTTGCCTCATCAAATACTATCTGTAAAAGGCCCGATCTGTCACGAAGGTCTATAAAAATCATACTTCCCAGATCTCTTCTTTTCTGGACCCAGCCCATCACGGTAACTTTCTCACCGATATTTGCGCTCGAAAACTCAGCCGCGCGCGCGCTTCTTTTAAGTCCTTTCATTGACTCAGCCATTTTATATCTTCCTCCAAACTATTTATAAAATTCTTCAAAAGCCGTGTAGCCCTCATTTGAAAGCTGCTCTTTCTGAAACTTTTTGTTTTTGTTCATTCTTGCCACAAGTATCTGTTTGCCTTCTGCTCTTTCTTTTTGAGCTTTTTTCATTATCTCCGAAAGATCCGGATATCCTTTTTCCACCAGATATGCTGTCTTTTCCGCCTCTCCCGGCACCTTAAATCCGCTTTCCGAAAGCAAAAGAATTATTCTCTCAAATCCGATTGAAAAACCGCAGGCAGGCACATCTTTTCCCGTGAAATTCCCGACCATCTTGTCATATCTTCCGCCGCCTCCGCAGCTTCCGCCAAACTCCGGCATGGCAATTTCAAAAATTGTACCTGTATAATAAGACATACCTCTTACCAAAGTAGGATCAAACACAAGTTTAAAGAAATCCCCCTTGGCTGCATTTACCGAAAGAGCTATTTCCTTCATACTTGTGGCAACCTCTTTTTCAAGATAACCTTCGAGTTTGGTGCCTAGATAATCTATAGCCTCAGAGACCTCAGTCATGTTTTCCATATCCTTAAACAGGCCGAGGTATTTTTCAGCAGACTCCTCACTGTATCCTGCCTCTTTGAGCTCTCTTTCGACTCCCTCCGATCCGATTTTATCCATCTTGTCAAGTATAATAAAAATACTGTCGTAATCTTTTTCATCAAAGCCGCAGTATGCAGCCATAGCCTTAAGTATTCTTCTTTCGTTGATACGAATTTCAAAGTCTTTAAATCCAAGCTTGCCGAGAGTGGTCGTTGTCGCGAGTATAAGTTCTATCTCCGCCAGATTTCCGGGCTCTCCTATTATATCTATATCGCACTGCATAAACTGGCGATATCTGCCTCTCTGCGGTCTGTCCGCCCTCCAGACATTTCCCATCTGGAGTGCCTTAAAAGGCGAAGGTAAATCATTGGCATGAGCCGAATAATACCTTACAAGCGGCACGGTAAGATCATATCTCATACCAAAATCCACCACCTGGCTTTCTTCCGTTGCCTCAGCCACATTGAGTTTCTCTCCTCTTTTAAGTACCTTAAAAATAAGCTTCTCGTTTTCTCCGCCCTGTTTATTGGAAAGATTTCCAATATTTTCCATACACGGGGTCTCAATTGGAGTAAATCCGAAGCTTCTGTATGTTTCTTTGATTACGCCCTGGACATAATCTCTTATCTTCATTTCGTCGGGCATAATATCTTTCATACCCGTCACCGGTTTTTTTTGTAAAGCCATCTTTTATCTCCTATCGCACTATTTTGTATTGTACTATAAATTATACACATTTATCAATATCATAAAAGCCAAAATTTAGCCCCATTTATCAAAACCTTTTGTCAGTTTTGTCAAACGAGAAAGCCCGGACTTTAAAAGTCCGGGTCTTCTTACATAATTATTTATTTATCGGCTTTCTACTGTAACTGTCTTTTTCTTTGAAAATACCATTACTGCAGTACCAATTGCGGCAAGTACGACCATAAGAGGTGTGTACGCATCTGTCATGATCATCTGACCTGACATATCCTCTGTGAATACAAAGGCAATAATTGCAAATACTCCTATTGCCGCAGCAAAAAGTCTTCTGAGTCCAAATCTCTTCAAAATGTTTCTTTCACCACTTATCATCTGTTCTTCAGTCTCATCATCTTTTTTACCCATGAAATATGATGCAAAAAGCATTGCTGTTTCTCCTACAAGAAGGAGAGTCATAATAAGGTTTATAAGCGCCCAGAATCCTCCGATTGCTGATGCAGCCGACTTTTCATCATCTATTGTCTGAGCATCTGCCTGTTCTTCCATTGCCGATGCAGCTGACTTTTCATCATCTATTGTCTGCACATCTGTTGCTCCTGCATTTTGAACTCCTGCAGCCTGAGCTCCCTGGATAGTGGTCTGTGTATTTACCGGAACAGCTGCTCCGTTTCCTGCAGCTCCGTTTCCTGCTGCTCCATTTCCGTTATCTTCCGGTGTATTACCGTTTACATCGTTATCTGCCTGCTGAGTGTCACCGTTTGTCTGTGAATCATCAGTGTTATCTTCTGTATCCGTATTATCTGTATCACCGTTACCTGTGCTTCCGCCGTTGTTTGTTCTTCCGCCGTTACCTGTGCTTCCGCCGTTACCTGTGTTTCCGCCGTTACCTGTGTTTCCGCCGTTATCTGTGCTTCCGCCGTTGTCTGTACTTCCGCCGTTATCTTCGCTTCCGCCGTTATCTTCGCTTCCGCCGTTATCTTCGTTTT